>JBKJLJ010001007.1:0-3253 GCA_046597015.1 Bryobacteraceae bacterium | reverse complement strand
TGGCCAATGCGAAGTCGCCGATCATCGACGTGAAGTACGCCAAGGGGCAGACGCTCGATAACGAGGTGTTCGTGAAGTGGAACAGCTTCTCGCGGATCGCGGTGGCTAAAGAGCGGGAGAGCGGGCAGTTGCAGGTGGTGATCGACGCAGATGCTTCGACCGGCATTGCGAACTTCGACTTTGCCAACCTGTCCGAAGGCGAGAAGAAGGACCTGACTTTGCAGGGGCCGGCGTTCCCGTACAAGATGCGGCCGGGGGCGAAGACGCTGATCATTGGACCGGGCGGTGGATGGGACGTTTCCCGGGCGATAGCGACGGGTAGTAAGGACATCACCGGCGTCGAGATCAACCCGATCATCGCAACTACCGTGATGCGGGAGAAGTTCCTTGATTTCTCCCGTGGTTTGTATAAGCGGCCCGAGATCCGGATCGTCGAAGAGGATGGACGCGCGTTTGTGCGGCGGTCGCCGGAGAAGTACCAGGTGCTGCAGGCGACGCTGGTGGACACTTGGGCATCGACTGCGGCTGGGGCGTTTGCATTGTCCGAGAACAACCTCTACACGACGGATGCGTTCTACGACTACTTGAGCCATTTGACCGATGATGGGGTGTTGGCCATTACGCGCTGGGGCTTTGAGCCGCCGCGTGAATCCGTCCGGCTGTTGACGTTGGCCCGCGACGCTTTGGGCCGGTTAGGCGAGAAGGATTACGCCAAGCACGTGATGGTGGTCCGCGAAGGATCGACGCAGGGCTGGGGCGCTCGCGATACGGTGCTGATTGCGCGCAAGCCGTTCACCGAGATCGACGTGGAGCGGGCGAAGCTGATTGTGGCCGAAGCCAAGCTGGAAGTGGTTTACCTGCCGGGCACGACGAAGGACAACCCGTTCGTGAAGGTGCTGACGCTGCCTGACTTGAAGGACTACATTTCGGCTTACCCGTTCGACATCTCGACCGTGGATGACAACCGGCCGTTCTTCTTTTATACGGTGCAGCCGCGCGACCTGTGGAGCTTTCTGACAAGCCCGGAAGGCAAGAGCGCGGACTACAAGATCAACAAGGCCGTGCCGTTGCTGTTCTCTCTTGTGGGCATCAGCCTCGTGGCGACGATCGTGATTCTGGCGCTGCCGCCGATGGTATTGGGCACCCGCCTGCCGCGGGAGAAGGGCGTATTGCAGTTCCTGCTCTACTTCCTGTGCATCGGAGTGGGGTACATCCTGATTCAGGTGGCGCTGATCCAGAAGTTTGTCCTGTTCCTGGGGCACCCGACTTATGCGCTGACGGTGATCATCTTCTCGATGCTCGTCTTCAGCGGACTGGGGAGCTTCCTGAGCCCGAAGCTGGTGGGCGAGAACGATAAGAAGTTGGGCGGGGCGTTGGGGCTCGTTAGCCTGTTTGTTCTGCTGCTGGCGCTTTCGGCCTCGCCGGTGACTTCGGCGTTAGTGGGTCTACCGCTGGCGGCGAAGATGGCCATTACGACGTTGATGATTGCGCCCGCGGCGTTCTTCATGGGCATGCCGTTTCCGCAGGGTCTATCGCGGTTGGAGCACTTCCACAAACCGTCGGTTCGTTGGGCTTGGAGCTTGAATGCGGCGTCGAGCGTGCTCGGTTCGGCGGGGGCGATTTTCCTGGCGATCTACTTGGGACTGCGGGAGACGCTGCTGGTGGGCGGGTTGCTGTACCTGGGTGCGCTGGTTGTGATTCAGCGGACTTCGCGATATCTTCGGACGACCTAAATGTCACTCGAATCCTTATTCTCCCTGAAGGGCAAAACGGCCCTGATTGCCGGCGCGAGCCGCGGCATTGGCTTGGCGATTGCGAAAGAGATCGCGGCGGCTGGAGCCCATACCGTGCTGGCTTCGCGGTCGATTGACAAGCTGCAAGCGGAGGCCGATGCGTTGAACGCGGCCGGCTATTCAGCCGAGGCCGTGGCGCTGGACATGGAGAGCCGCGAGTCGATTCAGGCCGTGGGAAAGGCGTTCGCGGATAAGGCGGACATTCTGATCAATGTGGCGGGGCGCAACGCGCGGCGGCACATGGAAGATTACTCGCGGGAAGAGTATGACTTGATCCTGCAGACGAACCTGCACAGCATTTTCGAGCTGACGCAGTTGGTGGGCAAGGGGATGGTGCAGCGCGGGACGGGCGGGAAGATCATCAACATCGGCAGCTTGATGTCGACGCATGGGGTGCCGTATTTGAGCGTGTATGCGATCTCTAAAGCCGGCATTGCGGGGCTGACGCGGGTGTTGGCGGCGGAGTGGGGCGCGCACAATATTCAGGTGAACTGCATCGCGCCGGGGTTCATCATCACGGACATCAACCGGGAGATGTGGAAGGCTCCGGTGATGCACGGTTGGCTGCAAGGGGTGCAATCGATTCCGCAGGCGGGGACGCCCGAGGACATCGCGGGGTTGGCCGTGTTCCTGGCGGCACCGGCATCGAACTATGTGACGGGGCAGTGCATTGCTTCAGACGGCGGCTTTACAACGACGGCGCGCTGGCCGTTTGAGCCGGTGTGATCCGGGTCATTCTCCTCTTCGCATTGGCTTGGTGCGCGTGGGCACAAGAGGTGGATTTCTTGTGTCCGATGGACCCGGAGGTCCGCTCGAAAGGTCCGGGGAGATGCCCGCGCTGCGGGATGAAGTTAGAGGCCGGATTGCCCGATCCGGTGGAGTATCGGGTGGTGATGACGACGGTGCCGGAGCGGCCGGCGGCGGGGCGGACGGTGATGCTGTCGTTCCGGGTGATCGACCCGAAGACGGGCAAACCGGTTGTGCAGTTCAACGAGATCCACGAGAAGCTGTTCCACTTGTTTGTCGTCAGCGAGGACCTGACGTTCTACGCGCATGAGCATCCGGAGCGGTTGGCGGATGGTTCGTTTCGGTTGGCGGTGCTGCTGCCGCAGGGCGGGATGTATCGGGTGCTCGCCGACTTTTACCCGGCGGGCGGGACGCCGCAGTTGATCGCGAAGACGGTGTTGGTGGCGGCGGGGCCGAAGGTGACGATTCCGGAGCCGAGGGGCAACATGGGCGTGAAACTGCGGCCGGAGCCGGCGCAGCCGATCGCGGGGCAGAAGACGATGTTGTTCTTCGACGTGGACCCAGCGGAAGGCTTGGAGCCGTGGTTGGGCGCGTGGGGCCATTTACTGGTAGCGAGCGAGGATTTGCTCGATATGCTGCATGTGCATCCGCAGTGGGAGTACCAGCCGGAGATCTCGCCGACGGTGCAGTTCAACGTGATCTTCCCGCGGCCG
>JBKJLJ010000628.1:0-7065 GCA_046597015.1 Bryobacteraceae bacterium | reverse complement strand
TCGTGGTAGCCCATGTCGTCGCCTAACAAGACGATCACATTGGGTTTCCGCGCCGCCGCGAACGCCAGCGGACCGGCCGCCAAGGAGGCAAGAAGAGATCTTCGGGTCATCATAGTTGCGTCAGCGTATCACAAAGGCCTGATCCCCGCGCAACCCCGTCAAATGAAGTGAATTGAAGGTTGAAGCCGTAACTACTCCGCACTCCTACCGGCGTTTCGTGTCGTGCGGGGGCACGAACGCCAAACCGGGATCCCGATACGATTCGCCGGCGGGAAGGATTACGGGTGTTTAGCGAGTATCGCCGGGGTATTTCTGAAAGCTGGATAATTCGCCCGCTTCGTCAAAGAGGACGACGGTGTAGGCATCGCTCCGGGCGCCTTCCATGCCGGGCGAACCAGCCGGCATCCCGGGGACGGCTAATCCCTTGGCCTTGGTTTTTTCCTTCAACAGCCGATGGATGTCAGCAGCGGGCACGTGTCCTTCAATCGTGTAGCCGTTGACGACGGCGGTATGGCAGGATTTGAGCTTCTCCGGCACGCCGTATCGTTGCCGATATTCGGCGGTTGACGGCACTTCGTTCACGGTGAGTTTGAAGCCGTTGGCACGGAGATGCTCGATCCATTTTCCGCAGCAGCCGCAGGTCTTGGTCTTGAATACGGTTATCTCAGCGGGAGCGGCGGTGAGGCTGGTAGCGAGTAACAGGGCTATCCCGATTCGACCAGTCCAGGATTTCTTTCGCATCGAACTATCTCCTTGCTATGAGTTTGTGCTGCGCGCGTGAGCCGGGCGGAGCTTCGCGGTAGTCCTAAGCTTAGTTTATCTTCCTGGCCATCGCTTCGTGCTTGGCCACCATTGCGCGGCGAGGTTCACGGAATCAACTTGTCGACGAACGGAATGAACGGGATCTCCTGGCCTTGGTCTCCGTGACTGGGTTGCGTGATCGCCAGAACCGCTACGCGAAGTTCGGCTGCGGGCTGGTCGAGCGATGTGCTGAGTCTTGCGTGCTTAGTGATCGGGTTTTAAGGCGCAGTTGAACACAGCGGAAGGGGGGGCGATCGAAGGCTCCCCCTGCCTTGGAGATGCGCGACTAGAAGACGAGGCGGAGGGCCATTTGAATCCGGCGGGGCGAGTTGGCTTGGCCGAGGATGCGGCCAAAGGTGGACGAGGTGGGCCCGAGGTCCGGGGCGTTGAAGATGGCCCGGTTGGTCGAGTTAAAGAACTCGCAGCGGTAGGTCATCTTGACGTTTTCGGTGATGCGGAAGCCCTTAATGACGGAGAAGTCCACCTGCTGGACGGAGTCCTGACGGAGGTCCGAGAAACGGGTGGGAAAGGTTCGCCGGTTCGAGGCGAGTTGCTGGGCCGGGATGCGGTTGAACTGCGTGGTATCAAAGGCGCCGTCCACGTTGTGGGGGTTGAGATTCAAGGGGCCACCGAGGTAGATGACGTTGCCCCAAGTGAGCGGAGCGCCGGTCGTGAACGTGGTGATGATGTTGATGTTCCAGTCGCCGACGGCGAGGTTGACGAGGCGATTGGCCGACTTCATGAATGCCCTACCGGTGCCGAACGGGAGGTCATAGGTGCCGCTCCAGACGACGCGGTAGGGGCGGTCTTCGGCGGCAATGCGCTTTTCGAGAAGGGGTTCCCAGTCGTTCAAGCGGCTGCGTTTTTCGATCAGCTTGGACTTCTGGAAATTGAGCATGGTGAGGAAGCCGTGGGAGAAGCGTTTTTCGATGCGGGCTTCGAGGGCGTGGAAGTGGGAACTCCCGTCGGTGAAGGCTTGGCCAGCGACTCCATTCGCCCCGACGAAGTGGGGGAAAGGGGCTAGCAATTGGCTACGGGAGACGGTGCTGCCATTGAGATTGGTGCCGGGGAGGAGACCGGCGAAGGGGTTGGGAACGTTGGCCGAGAGCCGATCGATGGTGGCTTGGTCGCGGGAGGCCGAGGTGGAAAGATACTGCAGGGGCGTGCCGTTGAAGTTACGATCGACGGGCATTTTGACGGCTTTGTTGCCCATGTAGCCGACTTCGAGGAGAACGCCGGGGAAGAGTTCGCGCTGGACGGACATTTGCCAGCGGGTGGAGTAGGCGTAGCCGGGGTTGGGGTCGTAGAAGGTGACGTTTTTGCCGGCGAAGGTGGCGAGGCCGAGGGCGGATCCGGTGGGCTGCTGGATGCCCTGAGGATAGGGGTTGGCCAGAGTGGCGGCGGCGGTGAGATAGCCGTCGTTGGTGGCCACGAGGGGCGTGGTCTGGCTGAAGCCGGGGGCTTGGTTGCCGGCAATGCCGTAGGGGAAGTAGAAGAGTCCAACGCCGCCGCGGAGGACGGTTTTCGGGATGAAGCCCGGGGTCCAAGCGAATCCGAGACGAGGCGAGAAGTTCGCCTTTTTGGTGGAGTAGATGCCGTTGTTGCCGCTGGAGGCGAAGAGGGGTCCGCCGTTGACTTTGAATTGGGCCGCGGGGAGTTCGGCTTGGGGGTTGGCGGTGTAGGCGGCGATGGCGCGGGCAGCGATGGGGCTGGCGGTTGCGTTGTCGAAGCCGTTGATGGTGCGATTGTAGCGTTCGGTGGTGGGGGTTTCGCCTTCGAGGCGCAGCCCGATGTTGAGGGTCAGATTCGAGCGGACGCGGAAGTCGTCCTGGAGGAAAAGGGCGTAGTAGTTGTTCTTGTTTTGACGCCAGGCGTTAATGTCGTACTGGCCGCTGGTGGGCATGCCGAGGAGGAAGGCGGCGAAGTCCTGACCGATGGGTGCGGCGGGGGAGTTATCGAGGGGGCCGTTGGTCCAGTTATTGCCGAAGGTGAAGGTCCCATTGGAGTAACCGGCACCTAGCTGCGATTCGCGGTACTGGCGGGCGTCAAAGCCGAACTTGAGGGAGTGTTTGCCTTGGATCTTTGTGAAGCTTTCGAAGAGCTGGTAGCTATCGAAGGGGAACTGGGTGCCGCCGGTATCGCCGAAGCCGGTATAGGTGGAGAAGGCGATGCGGGGGACCACTTTGTAAGGGGCGCTGGCGGAGAGGTAGGCGGGGAAGCCGAGTGTGGTGGAATCGGTGCCGAGGGAGAAGTTGGTCAGAGGTTCGACGAAGCGGGTCCAGTTGAAACGGGTATTCACGAGAAAGGTAGGGCTGATGGTGTAGACGTCGTCGAAGGTGGCGCCCCAGTTGAGGCGTTGGAGGTAGTTGCCGGAGGTGGGATTGTCGTAGACGGATTTGCCGAAGGCGTTGCCGCCGGAGCCGACGCGGAGGTTGTTGCGGGCGGAGAAGAAAAACTTGTGCCGGTCGGAGAGGTTGACGTCGAGGCGGCCGATGGTGTTGTAGAACCGATTGCGTTCGCCGTCGGTGTTGGAGAGGAAGTTGGCTTGGCCGTTGGCCTGACCGGGCTGGTTGGGTTGGGCGTAGTACTGGAGGTAGTTTTTGGCGATGGAAGAGATGCGGTTGGAGGGGATTGCGTTATTGGGGAAGGGCTGGCGGCTGATGCGGCCGCCGGGTTGGACGACGCCGGTGAGGGGGTCGTAGACCTGGTAGACGGCGCCGACGCGGAGGAGGGCGGAGAAGTCGCCGCCTCGTTGGGCGTCGGTGGGCATGGTGGAGATGCTGGGGGCGGGGAGGGCGTCTTTTACGCCTTCGTAGGCGAAGAGGAAGAAGACCCGATTGCGGGCATCGACGAGCTTGGGGATGCGGATGGGCCCGGAGAAGGAGCCGCCGTATTGGTTGAAGCGGGAGACGGGTTTTTTGGCGCCGGCTTTATTGGTGAAGAAGGGGGTGGCGTTGAAGGCGGAGTTTTGGTTGAACTCGTAGAGGGTGCCGTGGAACTGGTTGGCGCCGGAGCGGGTGATGACGTTGACGGTGCCCCCGCCGGAGTGGCCGTAGGCGGCGTCGGCCTGGAAGCTTTCGGCTTTGACTTCGGCGACGGCGTCCATGGGGGGATTGTAGGCGACGCGGAGGTTGCCGGTGTTGTCGGGGCCGCCGTCGAGGAGGAGTTCATTGACCTGGGAGGGAGCTCCGCCCATGGAGAAGCCGGAGGGTCCGGCGTTGTCGAAGGGGCGTGTGAAGCGGGGGTCGGTGTTGGGGACGACGCCGAAGGCGAGTTGGGCCAGGGCGAGGGGGGTCCGTCCGCTGACGGGCATGTTTTCGATTTGGGCGGAGCCGATGACTTGGCCGGTGGAGGCGGAGGCGGTTTGGAGGACGGGGGCTTCGCTGGAGACATTGATGGTGTCGGTGACGGCTCCGATTTCGAGGGGGATATCGACGGCTAGGCGTTCGTTGGCTCCGACGGCGAAGTTATCGCGGAGGTAGCGTTTAAAGCCGGCGCTTTCGGCGGTGAGCCGGTAGCTGCCGGGGGCGAGGAAGGGGAGGGTGTAGAGGCCGTCGGGGGCGGAGACGGTTTCGTATTTGGCCTGGGTGGCGATTTGGGTGGCGAGGACTTTCACGCCGCCGATGCCGGCGTCCTGGGAATCTGTGACTCGACCACTGATGGTGGCGCGGAATTCCTGGGCGGAGAGGAAGGAGGCCAGTAATAATAAAGCGGGGCATAGATTACGCATTAAAACCTCTACTTGGAAATGGCGATGCCCGAGGCCGAGTGGCGGGCAGTGAGGGGGCGCTGGATGGTACCCCGAGGTAACCCGTTCGTAACGATATTCGGGTTATATGAAGCCGTAATAATAATTGCCGGGGCGAATTCGCACGGCGAGCGGTGGCCAGGAACGGCCCTCTACGGGTTAAGAGATTGTGGTTTGGTGGATGCTGCCCATTTCCGCAGTGCGGAACAGAACGGACGTGGACTTAGCCGGGGGTGGGAGGCCCAGGCGAAATTGGGCATCTGGGCGCATACGGCGAAGTCGCAACTGGGCGCGGCGGCGATTGGGAAAACGGGTGGGGCGCAGGAAGGTGGAGCTATTGCTGCTGCTCAGGGGGGTGGCGCGAGGGCAGTAACGCAGCGGCCAGACCCGGGCTGGGGCGGAACGTAAAGAAAGTTTAAGAAGTTGCCCGACCGCGACTTATGTTGGGGCGGCACGGTACTCTTAAACGTGATATTTCTTCGTGTTTTCGTGTTCTTTTTCACTGTTTGTGTTGCGTGGCCGGTGGATCTTCGAGGGCGGGTTACCGATGTCTCGCAGGCCGTAGTGGCCGGGGCCGAGGTGGCGCTGTCGGGGCCGACCAAGCTTTCGGTGGTGGCGGATAGCCAAGGCGAATATCGATTTACGGGGTTGGCACCGGGGAAGTACAGCATCTTCGCGGCGGCACCGCAGTTGGCGCGGCCGAAGGCGCGTTCCATCGTCGTGGGGAATGCGATGGTCGTGCTGAATCTGGAGTTACGGATCAGCCGGGTGAGTCAACGATTGGACGTGCAGGAGACGGCGGATAACGCCCTTTCGACCGATACCCGGACGAACCCGGCGGCGCTGGTGCTGCGGGGGGCGGATCTGGAGATGTTGGCGGATAAACCGGAGGATTTGGCTTCCGACCTGATGGCGCTGGCGGGGCCTTCGGCAGGGCCGAATGGCGGGGCGATCTTTATTGACGGGTTCAGCGGGGGACAACTTCCATCCAAAGACTCGATTCGGGAGATTCGGATCAACCAGAATCCCTTTGGGCCGGAAAACGATAAGGTGGGCTTTGGAACGATTGAAGTGTTCACGAAGCCTGGTTCGGAGAAGTTTAAAGGGGCGGTCTATTACAACTTTGGGGATGCCGCGTTGAACACACGGAACCCTTACGCGGCGCAGAAGGCTCCGTTCAAGCTGCATGAATACGGAGGGAACTTTGGGGGGCCCTTGGGGAAGAAGGCTTCCTTCTTTGTGGACGTGCGGCGGGACGATATCGACAACGGGGCCGTGATCAACGGGACGATTCTGGACCGGAGCACAGGCGGGATTGTGAATGACTACAGCGACGTTTTGCGGATTCCGCAGAAGCGGGTTTCGATTACTCCGCGGGCGGATTGGCAGATCGGGAACCGGCATACGCTAGTGGGCCGGTATACGTTTTTGGATGCGAGCGTGGACAATTCGAGCGTAGGCGGATTTAATCTGCCGGAGCGGGCGGTGTTGGCTCAAAGTAAGGCGAATACGGGCCAGTTTACGGATACGTGGATTTTGGGTAGCAGCGGGGTGAACGAGACGCGGGTGCAGTATTTTCGGCTGGCGGCGACGAATCAGCCGCTACCGGCGGGGGCGGCGATTCAGGTGTTGGGGGCGTTCAAGGGGGGCGGGGCGCCGATTGGGAATTCGACGGATACGCGGCAGAGTTTTGAGGTGCAGAACTATACGTCGTTGAATCGGGGGCCGCATACGATTCGGTTTGGGATTCGGCTGCGGGGCGAGTTTTCGGATACGAATACGGTGAACAATTTCAACGGGACATTTACGTTTGGAGGCAGTTCGACGGGGTTGACTTCGATTGAGCAATATCGGCGGACATTGCTGGGGCTGGCGGGGGGGCAGCCGACGCAGTTTACGCTGACGGCGGGAATGGCGGGGTTGCAGGCGAACCAGATTGACGCGGGGTTGTTTGCGGGAGATGACTGGCGGGTGCGGCAGAATCTGACGGTTTCCTATGGGATTCGCTATGAGCGCCAGAGTAACTTGAGTGATTCGACGAATGTGGCTCCGCGGTTGGCGGTGGCTTGGGCGCCGGGGAAGAACAAGAAGACGAAGGGGGTTTTTCGGGCGGCGACGGGGCTTTTCTATGATCGGTTTGGGTTGGGCAATACGATTAACGCGGACCGGTACAACGGGTTGGTGCAGCAGCAATACGTGATTGCGAATCCGGATTTCTTCCCGCGGTTGCCGACGCCGGCGCAGTTGGAGGCGGGGCGGACGGGGCAGATTATTCAGCGAATCCGGCCGGATTTGCAGGCGTTGCGGCTGTGGCAGACGGCGGCGGGGTACGACCGGGAACTGCGGACGGGGACGACGCTTTCGGTGACTTACGCGCGGGCGCAGGGGGACCATTTGCTGCGATCGCGGGCGTTGCCTGGCCCGGTGTTTGAGGCGCAATCGACGGGGATTTATCGGCAGCAGCAGTGGATTGCGAACGTGAATTCGAAGTTGAGTGCGAAGGTTTCGGTGTTTGG
>JBKJLJ010000380.1:0-4132 GCA_046597015.1 Bryobacteraceae bacterium | reverse complement strand
CCGACACGCTAGCGCAGGTTCTAACGAAGCCAAACACTGGCCGTCCCGTCAGCAGTTCGTGGGCCACGCACCCGAACGCCCAGATATCGGCCCGCTTGTCGACGGCCAATCCGCGGGCTTGCTCCGGCGCCATATAGGCCGCCGTGCCCATAATGACCCCCACCGCCGTCGCGCCCATGGTCAACGTCGGTGAGTTCGCCGGATTCGCGGTGGCCGCCATATCGCTCGATAATGCCTTCGCCAACCCAAAATCCAGGATCTTCAAACGGCCGTCGGCGGTTACCAGAATGTTGGCAGGCTTCAAGTCGCGATGCACCACTCCCTTGCCGTGAGCGTAGGCGATGCCCTCGATCAGTTGTTCCAGCAGCGGAGCGGCCGCGCTTTCCGCTAACGGCCCCGCCAACTCCGTCCCTTCCACCAGTTCCATCACCAGCGCCCGCTCTTCCACCCCATAAATCGACGCAATATTCGGATGGTTCAACGAAGCCAACACCTGCGCCTCGCGCGTAAACCGCGCCAGCCGGTCTCCATCGGCGGCAAACGAATCCGGCAGCACCTTAACCGCCACGTCCCGCCCCAACTTCGTATCGGTCGCCCGGTACACCGCCCCCATCCCGCCCTCGCCCAGCTTGGAAACAACCCGGTAATGCCCAACCAGGGACCCGATCATTTCTGTAACCGCGCCTCCCAGTGCAACACCACCACGGCCGGTGGTGTCTCCACCGGCTGGTCCGCCGTCAGGAATCGCTTGCCGTCGCCACTCGCCCCATAAGTCGCGATCGGCGAGGATCCCCCAGGCGCGTCGAGGAACGGGACGGGCTTCGACACCTGCACGCCGCCGGCCGTGAACGCCACGCTCACTGCCGCTATCTTTCCGTCGGTGGCAAAGTAGTAGAGCTCCTTCCCGTCCTTTCGCCACTGCCCGTGCGATCCCCCTTGCCCCGAGATCGCATACTTCCCGGTCAATTTCGGGTCGCCTCCGGCGGCCTCCGGCGTCGGCCGCACATACACTTCGCGCCGCCCGCTTTCGTTCGAAGAATAGACAATCCATTTCCCGTCGGGCGAGAACCGGCCATCGTATTTGTCGAAGCCGTCAACCAGGAACGGAACCGGCTTGCCGCCGCCGGCGGGCACGAAGTACTGATCCCACATCATCCTCGCCCCGCCAGCATACAGCAGCCACTTCCCGTCGGGCGACCATGACAACGGCCGGATTTCCGAATCCGATTCCAGCACCGTCTCTTCCTTCCCCGTACCATCCGCCCTTCGCCGGTAGATTCGACGCTTCTCCGGGCCGCTGGCCGCATACGCAATCCACAGCCCGTCGGGCGACCACACCGGATAGCCCTCAAATCCTTTCCCGAAACTCAATCGGGTGGCTCCGCCGCGCACCAAATCGAGCACGGAAATTCCGGCGCCCGCTTCATTCCCGCCAATCGCCAGCCGAGTCTCGTCGGGCGACAGCCTGACGGTGGATGTGTCAGCGCGCGTCCCATCCACCTTCCCCAATTCCACTCCGTCCCTGGAACGCCATCGCAGGCCTGGGGATGTCGAAGCCCTCGGCCGATAGGCCAGCCGACCGTTCGCCATACTCCACCGCCGACGGGGGTCGCCCGCTACCTCCAACACCCCGGCAACCACCAGGACCTCATCGCCCGTGAACATGCCGGACGCCGGATCAAAGGGCCGCGCGAGTAACTGCCCCTGCCGAACGTAACCAACCCGCCCCTTCCCGTCCCTCGAGAGCGTAAACCCGATTTGGGAAAGCGCCTCTCCCACATATTGCGGCTTCCCGCCGTCCAGGGACGCCATGTACGTGCCTCGCTTCTCCTTTGCCAGGCTTTGGTAGAGGAATCGGTTCCCACCGGGAAGCCACACCGGGAATAGCTGGCTGGACTCCCCGCGGGCCTCATCCATGGCCAGAGCCCGCTCCGGTATCCCCCCGGACTCGCGGACTTTATCGATCCCGAACGCCGGCCCAGGAACCAAGAGGAAGCCACTCTCTCCCCAAGCCAGGAAACTCTGCAGCAAGCTCCCTTCTTTCCGGAGCGTCGTTAACTCTGAGACCGTGTTGGTCTCGATGGATGCGAGCATCACCTTCGCGTAGTTCCCGCCTCCGGAAGCGGTCGTGAGAAACGCGAGCTTTTTACCGTCGGGTGCCCACGCCATCGCTACCGAAGCCTGTTCCGTGCCTGGAATCATCACCGCCCCGGCGCGGTCCAGGCTCCGTAGGAAAATCCCGCGGGCCCCGTCGGCAGCTTGAAAAAAGGCGATTTTCTTTCCGTCCGGAGACAGAAAAGGCGTCGGTGTCGGGCCTCCCGGCGTCGACTCCAATCGGAACTCCACCACCTCCGGCGGCGCGGCGGCTGGCCGCATCAACCACGTTCCCGCCGCCGCCCCAACCGCCACCCCGGCGACCACCCACGGAAGCCACGGGCGTCCTCGGACGGGCACTTTCTTCTCCACCTCCGCCGGTCCCAACAGGATCTTCTGGATCGCCACCCGCGCCTCGCCAATGTCGCGCAGCCGCGTCTTCACGTCCCGGTCCAGGCACCGCCCGAGCAGCGGCCGCACCGCCGCCGGTGCCTGTGACAAATCAATTTCCCGAGTCAACACATGCGCCAGCGTGTGCGAAACGGTTTCGCCCGTAAACAACCCCTTCCCCGTGACTAACTCAAACAGCACCACGCCAAACGCCCAGATATCGGCCCGCTTATCGACCACCTTCCCCGCCGCCTGCTCCGGTGCCATGTACCCGGCGGTGCCCATGATCAGGCCCACCTCGGTGGCTCGCATCGTCAGGGTGGGCGAATTGGCCCCGCTCGCTGTGCCTGCGGTGGGCTCGGCCGCTTTAGCCAGTCCAAAATCCAGGACTTTGACGATCCCGTCCGCCGTCACCATCACATTGGCCGGCTTCAAATCCCGATGGACAATCCCTTTCTCGTGCGCCGCCTCCAGGGCTTCGGCGATCTGCCGCGCATACCCCAACGCCACATCCAACGTCACCGGCCCGGCCAACTGCGTCCCCTCCACCAGTTCCATCACCAGCGCCCGCTCCTCCACCCCATAAATCGCCGCAATGTTCGGATGGTTCAACGAAGCCAGAACCTGCGCCTCGCGCGTAAACCGCGCCAGCCGGTCTCCGTCGGCTGCAAACGAATCCGGCAGTACCTTAATCGCCACATCCCGCCCCAACTTCGTATCAGTCGCCCGATACACCGTCCCCATCCCACCCTGACCGAGCAGGGAAAGGAGTTCATAGTGTCCGAGCTTAGTGCCGGGAGATAAGGGCATGGAATCTCGATCGATTGTACCCTGCGAATATATGGAATGATGATTGCTTCTGAATCACGGGTAATCCAGATGGTGATTCCGACGAAGTCGAACAGCATTCCGGAAGCAAAGCGAACAGCATTCCGGTGTGAAGTCGAACAGCATTCCGGCGGCAAGGCGAACACGATTCCGGGCTGAAGTCGAACAGCAATCGGAGCGAAGCGACGCTGGTGTTTTGATTGTGGAACAAGTGCTCGGCTTCGTCAAGAAACAGAGGAGTTGCTGACCGCCGCCGGAGCGCAGCGGAGGAAGACTGGCCGGAGCAGGAAAGGTACTGGCGGTAGCGGGGCCGGGGACGTGTACGGCGGCGCAATTCAACAATCGGTCGCTGTCGGGAATGGTTGGAATCTTGCACGGAGGGTACAGGAAATTTATCATTCGGACGAATATATTAGAGGAGGCCAGATCCCTATGTTCAATCAAATTCTTTTTGCCAGAATCGGATGGGGTGACGATTATCAAGGTGGAGACCTAGTGGGACGATTTCGGGACGATGCATGGTGGGAACAATACAACTTCCTTCGAGGGCCGGGAGACCGTTACTTCGGCTACATTCCACCAGTCGGCGCTTCGCAGCGGCCACCCCAACCCAAAATCCCAAACGATTGGCTTGTCGTATTTGTTTCCCATGAGAATGGCAAGGGACCCGCTATGCCAGTCGGGTTCTACGTTGGGGCCAATTTCGAGTCGCACTATAGGCCTCGCCCCGATGGTCTTACCGATCAATTCAACAATGGTTGTGGGTACTGTGTGAGTGCAGAAACGGCGTACCTAATCCCGACCAAGAAGCGATCAGAGT
>JBKJLJ010000354.1:0-2814 GCA_046597015.1 Bryobacteraceae bacterium | reverse complement strand
GAGCTCAGCAGGGTTCCATTCCAACTTAGCCGCTCGTACACCACCCCGCGCCGGGGGACGGCCAAATGAATCTCGTCGCAGAACGCCCCGATCGAAAGTGCCGTTCCGACCGCTACCCGCGGATTATGCTCGAACACCTTCGATAGGCCGTTGTCATCGAACCGGTGGCACTCCAATAGCCCCGAGGTCCCCCAAAGGAACAGAAACACTTCCCCTTCGGCCGAGTGAAAGGCTGAGGGCAGCAGGGTGGTGCCCGGCGGGATAAGCGCCTTTCGCCGCTCCGCCGGCAGGCCGTTTAAGAAGCGGTAAGCCTCCACCGCGCCGGTCCCGCGGGGCACGACGATCCATTTGACGAAAGCGGGGTCGAAACTCTCCGCCTGATAGTATCCGGCCGGTGCGAAAAACGGTTCCCCCGCATCCGGCGGAGTGGGAATCTGGGTGGCGTACCATGCACCAGTCGGGCGGTCGTAGTTGTGCTGGCGGAGGAAATAGGTCCGGCCAGCAGGGCGGTCGGCGCCGATTAGGAGGCTGACCGAATCGATCACGGGATTGTCGCGCATCAGCCGCACGGAGCGGACTGGATCCGCCCTGACTACCAAAGGGAGCTTCGTGGATTCGACATCCGCCGCTGCAAGAGGGTAAACGAGCCGACTCGAAACTTCGAACTCCCCCGCCGGCAGCAGATAGTGAAATGACGCAAGATCCATTGGCCACTGCCATTCCTCCCCGGGCTGGAGCACGTCGAGATCGAGAGTGGCGTCCACCCTGCCATCGGACATCATGCGTTGCCGCGTTTGCCGGTTCATTGAGCGAAGTAGTGCGCCCTTTGCATCGCGCAACAGGATATTGAGCGCGCCACTTCGGTCGGACTGGGACGGAATCTCCAAGGGCCCCGGACCGGCATTGGCGAGCTGGCACCGCACCTTCAGACTCTCGTGCGTCGAGATTTCAGAGCTAGGCGAATTGAGACGCAATTGAAGAGACATAGGTCAACGAGTCAATATCTGCAACAGTCCGCGCGCGGAGGGTTGGTCTGGGAACCGGCGGAGTAATGGGGCCATAGCCAGATCGGGCATGCAGGCCATGGTCGCCCAAAGCGCCTCCGAAGGACCGTCCTGTTCCACCCGACGAACGAGCACCGCCGTAACGGCGGGATCGGGCAAATAGCGGGCATGCGAAGGCGGAGGGAGAGTTCCCGCGAGAATCGCACTTTTCAAATTTGCCGGTATTGGCTGTAAGTGGTAAACGACCCCGTCTTTCCAGGGCATATGGCGCCCTGGTTTCTCCCACCAGCGCTTCCATGTATCGGTTGTCGCGGGCCGGGCGGGATCCCAGTCGAACCCCTGGCCGGTCAGCCGCTGCAAGTTCTCCGCCGCGGCGGTCCGCAGCGAGGGCTGGGGCGCATCGAGCAGCGCAAACAGCAGCGCCACGCTCTCCCGCGGTACGGTGACCGCAAACGACACCGGTGGCACAGTGATCATTGGATTCGTGCCTTCAATGCGGAAGGAGAGGGCATAGCGGCCGGGCCGCATCAGCTTTTCAGGGAACAAATCCAGGAGGCGCAGCGTCAAATTCGGCGGCCCGGGCCGGGCCGCATCGGTCTGGATCCGGATGGTCCGTTCGCCGGCGACAATGGTCCGTTGATTTGGAAACGCGAGCGCCGGCTCGGCCGTCGAGCCCACCGTCCGCAGTTCAATTACGAGTCCCGGATGCGACAGTCCCGGCACCGTCGCAGCGGGCGATACGCGCAACTCGGCTAGTCCAGGCGACCCAAGCGGAACGGCGGTTGCAGGCATATGAATCGTGTACTGCCCGGCGAGAGCTAGGGCGATCATCGGCAGCACGGTCATAGGCTGACTCGCTCTGGAGACAGCCAGTCCAATAGCGGGGAGGAGACTGGCTCCAGAGCGTGTAGCGGGCCAACGAGCGACGACTCCAGATAATGGGTCACGAATCGGCAGAGCGCCGCCGCTTGCGACCCGCGGCTAATGGCTTCAATGAGAGCCGCGGTCACCTCGGGGTGCGGTTCATAAACGAAGGGGGGCGGCGGCTCCTCGAACGTGGTGAAATCGCCCGCCTTCAATGTATTTGCCAGACGCTCGACCTGTTTTTTACTGAGGGGGATTCGCGGTCGCGCCAATCTGTCCTCTGGCGTCCACGAAAGGGTCGACCCGTGGCGCCGCCACCATTGCTCGATCTCGGACGGCGTTGCATGGATTAATCCCGTGAACTTGCGCAGCAGTTCCGCCGCGCGGCCCGCGTTCGGACCATCGGAGAGCTTGATTAAGAAGGGAATCGAACCGGGTGCGGCTTTCACTGTGAACGCGGCCGCTTCCTCGCATTCCCCTCCTCCCGGCCCTTCCAGCCGGTAGGTGAATGAGTACTCCCCCACGCTCAGCAACTGTGGAAACCGTTCCAGGAGCCAGAAGGAAGCCTCGCGCATTTCTCCGGGAGACAACTCCTCAATGCCACCGCTGGCTTGCATGCGGATCAGGCGCCCGGCAGCCTGTACGGCCGAGACGTTCGGTAGCGAGAGCACAGGCTCGCTGTCGCTCTCCTTCCGGCTCAACTCCAATACGAGTGTCGCGTGCCCGAAGGTCAACGCCGCGCCGATCGCCTCCGTTGCCCGGCACTGAAGAGTGGCGAGTACATCCTGCCCCAGCAGCAAGCTGGGGGGAGAGACGGCCACAGTATACTTAGCGCCCATCAGCGTTTCCACCCTCTCGTCCGTCTTTCGGAATGCTGCGGTTCTGTAGTGCAGAATGAGCTTCCGGTAGCCGCATAGTACATCAGGCAGGTGGTGGTGGGACAATG
>JBKJLJ010000224.1:0-11207 GCA_046597015.1 Bryobacteraceae bacterium | reverse complement strand
GCCGCAATGGCTTCCGCATCGAGACCGAGGCCGGGGGAACGGAGGACGTTGATGTTTTGCGGGAGGCCGTTTGCGTCAACTTCGATTGAGAGGACGGGGGTTCCGGAGAGCTTGGCTGTCCGGGCTTCCTCGCTATACGTCGGCTCGACCTTAGCGAGGAGCTTAGGGGCCAGGACATCGCCGCCGATGCGGACCGCCGTCGAAGTGGTCGCAGTAGGAGCGCGGCGTGTGGATTGCCGAAGGGCGGCCGCCTGAGCGACATAGGTGTTGACGTCCGGCGTGCGTCCGGGCAGTCCGGTGAGGAAGCGGATGTAAAGGTCAAGCGCCGTGATGAGGTCGCTGGTTGGGGCATTGGCTTGGGTGATGGCTTGTTGGAAGAGCGGTTCCGCGCCGACGAGGTCGCCCTTGAACTCGAGGGTGAGTCCTTGCCAAAGGCGGGCCCGAGTCGATAGCTGGGGGTCGGCGAGAGGGAGACGGTCGAAAAGAAGATAAGCTTCGTCGTAGCTCTTGCGATGGAGGGCATCGACGCCGAGGGCGAGGATCGCTGGGGCGGCGGCGGGCTCATTGCCCAGCAGGGGTAGGGCTCGGCGGTAGAGCGTGATGGCGGCGGCGGAGCGGTGTTCCCGGTATTCTTGCGCGGCTTGGGCGAGCAGGGCGGGGACGGGACCCTGGGCCCGCAGGGCGGACAAGGGAGTGAGAGCGGCCACGCATCCGACGAGGGCCATGGCGATGGTGAGGGGATCGGGAGGGCGTCGGTTGGTAGATGGGTTCAGGATGGCTTGAAGGCGGGATTCGAGGGGCAGGGTGCGGGCCATGCCGATGGCGAATTGGGGAGATCGGCTGGTAGCCGCGACGGCAAGGAGGTGGCTGGCGTAGAGGGAGGGCTGAACGCCGGCGTTAAGGACGAGATCGTCGGCGGCGGTTTCGCGTTCGCTGAGAAGACGACGCCAAGCGAACCAGGCGAGGGGCTGCCACCAGAAGGCCGCGAGGGCGATGCGGGCAAGGAGTTGGAGGGCGAAATCGTGACGGCGGATATGGGCGAGTTCGTGGAGGATGACATGGTCACGGCGGTCGGCGGGCCAGCAAGCGGCGTCCGCGGGGAGGAGGATGACGGGGCGGAGATAGCCGAAGGTAAGCGGCATGGTGCCGGGTGAGGATTCGAGGATGAGCGGGCGACTCGAAAGCACAGGGCAGGCGCGGCGGAGGCGAGCGAGGGCGAAAAGGGCGTAGGCAAGGTGGGCCAACAGTAGGGCTGTGCCGAGCGCCCAGATCTGGGGTAATGTGGGGCGCCACGAGGCCGGGTTGGCAGGCAGAGCGGGGCTAAGGGCGATCGGGCTATTCGTGGTTGGGCTGGCGGTGACCGTGATGGAGAGGAGAAGGGCGGCGGATGGGGTCGAATCGACGGGGAGATCAGGGAGGAGGAGAGCTAAGCCGGGGAGGAGCGGGAGCGCGAGGAGGGCGATCGTCCACACGAGATGGCGGGCGGCGGCGGAGTGGCGGCGGAGCAGAAACGATAGGAGACCGGCGGTGGCGAGTACGACGGTGGATTTGAGAGCTAGGGAGAGAGGGTCCATGTTAACGTCCTTCTTTTTTGGCGTTTTCGATGAGGGCGGCCATACGGTTGAGGTCGTCCGCGGTGAGTTCGGCGGCGGAGACGTCGAGGAGGGCGGCGACGACCTGGGAAGGGGAGTTGCGGAAGAACGTATCGAGAAGATGACGCACGGCGGAGTACTTGGCTTGAGCGGGGGCCAGGGAGGGAACGAAGACGTGTTTGAGGCCTTCTACGCGATGGGCAATGTGGCCCTTCAGTTCGAGTGTCTTGAGGAGAGCGGGGACGGGGGAGTAGGAGGGGGGATCGGGGAGGGCAGCGAGTACATCAGCGGCGGACGCGAAGCCGCGCTGATAGAGAATGTCCATGATTTGGCGCTCGCGCCGACTAAGATTCTGCTGTTTTTCTAGCACGTGCTAGAAAAATAGCATGCGGTGGAAAACGAGTCAAGGCTTATTTTGTGCAGCGGGTGATGAAGGCGGGAGGGAGGTTTCGCCATTCCCAGGGGAGGCGTTCAACTTGGCTGAAGTATTCGGCGAGGAGTTTGAAGTAGCGTTGGCTACCGGGCATGAGGAGGCCGATGTGGTAGCCGAAGGTCGCCATTTGGCCACCGGGGCCGAGGACCTTTTGAACTCCGCTAAGGCCTTGCTGTTGGAGGTCGAAGTCGAAAGATGGCCACGGGAGGCCACTGACGACGCAATCGACGTTTTCGATGCCTTGTTCGGCGCAGATCTGTTGGAGGTCGGCCACGTTGCCTTCGACGATGTCGAATTGGGGATAACGACGTTTCCAGGCGGCGCAAAGGACGGGGTTGCGTTCGACGGCAAGGAAGCGGGTGCCGGGGCTGAGGCGTGGGAGGACGGCTTCAGTGAGGGCTCCCGTACCGGGGCCGAGTTCGACGACTACCTTAGCGTTAACTAAATTCAAAGAGTTAGCGAGATGGCGGGCGAGAAACGGGGAACTCGGGCAGACTGTGGCGACGGCAAAGGGATCGCGGGCGAACTCGCGGAGGATGAGTTTGAAATCGCCTGCGGTTTTAGTTTCTGCGTTTCGCACTTCACTAGTTTGTACCAAGAGAGGGGCCTTGTGTTGGGCTATTTGGTTCAGCGGGAATGTGTTTAGATGACAGGATGCCTTCTGCTCGGATTGGACTGGGGTGCTTAGCTTTGATTTTATCGGGTTGTGCGGAGCGCCGTTTCGTGCAGAATACGCATTTGGATCGGCCCCCGCTGGCCCCCGAAGAGGTAAAGCGGGCCAAAGTAATGCCGGCGGGAGATCAGCCAGACAAAGCGGCTGAGTTCTATCTACTCAGGCGGACGGGGGCTAGCGAGGGGGACTTGCCGGTGGAGCGATATGAGGCGGCGCGGCAGCGGATGGAGCGGATGCCCGTGGTTTCTGTAGCGACGGGGCGCGCGGTGACGAGTAAGACGGGCAAGCAGGCGGACTTAGGGGCGTGGCAAGCCTTGGGGCCGGGGAACCAGGGGGGCCGGACGAAGAGTTTGGTAATTCATCCCCAGGATGCGAAGACGATGTACGCGGGGGCGGTGACCGGCGGGGTTTGGAAAACGATAGACGGGGGACAGAATTGGATGGCGATGTCCGACGTGTTCCCGACTCTAGGGCTGGGCGCGTTGGCGATGGATCCATCCAATCCGGAGGTGCTCTATGCGGGTACGGGGTTTTGGTTCAATACGCTTTCGGGAACGAACGTCTTCGGGAGCGCGCCGCGAGGGGCGGGGATCTTTCGTTCGCGGGATGGAGCGGCGACCTGGGAGCCCCTAGGGAACCCGGGAGGGAATTTGTTTCGGTACGTGAACGACATTATCGTGAGCCGGGGTGACTCGCGGCGGATTTACGCGTCGACCTGGGCTGGGATCTTTCGGAGCACGGACGGGGGGCAGCGATGGACGCTGGTGCTGAACCGGCCGACGGGGGTGTTAAACGGTTGCCAGGATCTGGTGATGCGGACGGACCAGACAACGGACTACCTGTTTGCGGCTTGCGGGACGACGGTGGCGGGGGATGCGGGGATCTTCCGAAATACGGATGCGGGCGGCGAAGGGAAATGGGAGAAGGTTTTCACGGTGGCGGCAATGGGGAATACCACGCTGGCGTTGGCTCCATCGAACCAAAGCGTGGTGTATGCGCTGATGGCCAGTAACGGAGAAGACGATATGGCTTGGCGGAACTCGCTGCATGGCGTCTACCGGTCGACGACGAACGGGGACGTGGATACGTGGGAAGCGCGGGTGACGAATACGGATGAGGCTCAGGTGAACACGGGCTTACTTTCGACCAATCAGGGCTTCTATTCGAACCAGTGTTCGACAAATGGGGAGAAGACGATAAGCGGCCAAGGATGGATTCATAACGCGATTGCGGTGGATCCGCAGGACCCGGACCGGATTTTTGTCGGCGGGATTGATATTTACCGTTCCGATGATGGGGGGAGAAATTGGGGGATCGCCTCGTTTTGGCAGGTGGCGGAGACGCCGGGCGGGGCTCATAGTGACGTGTTGGCGCTGGTGTTTCCGCCGGACTATGACGGGAGCGGGAAGCCGCAGATGTATGCGGCGACCGATGGAGGAATCTATATGACGGAAAACGCGCGGGCGGCGGTGGCTACAGGGGAACGGGCGGGATGTACGCCGTTTCAGAACCGGGTGGCGTGGAAGCCGTTGCACACGGGCTACCAGAGCACGCAGTTTTATACCGGGTCGGTGCTGCCGGGGGGCGGGGTGTTTTTCGGGGGCAAGCAGGACAACGGAACGATGCGGGGGAGTTTGGCGGGGCAGAAGGAATGGATTCGACTGCGCGGGGGAGATGGAGCGGCGGTAGCGGCCGATCCCCGGGATCCGAATACGTTGTTTGTGTCGGTACAAAATTTGTCGTTGACGCGGTCGCGGAATGGGGGGAAGACGTTGGCGACGGCAATGCGAGGGATTACAGAGCCGAGCGCAAATTTTGCGTTTATTGCCCCCTTGGCGATGGATTTGAAGAATCCGGATCGGCTGTACGCGGGGGGCCGTACGCTATGGCGGACCACGAACCAAGCAGATAGCTGGGAGGCGATGTCGGCGCAGTTGCCGACGGCGCAAGGAAACGTGTCGGCAATTGCTGTTTCGCCGATCGACGGACGGGTGGTGATGGCGACGAGCCAGGGGTTCGTGCTCCGGACCGGCAACGCGTTGGAAGCGACGGCGGATACGGTTTGGGAGGCAACGCGGCCGCGGCTGGGCTATGTGACGGGGGTGACGTTTGATCCTCGTGAACCGGAGGTGGTGTATGTCGTTTACAGCCAATTCAATACGGCGGCGGGGCAGAGCCACGTCTATCGTTCGCGGGATGGAGGCAGGACTTGGGAAGGGATCGACGGGAAGGGAGACACGGGTATTCCGGACATCCCGGTGTTCTGCTTGCTGATCGACCCCGAGGATTCGCAACGTTTGTATGTCGGAACGGACTTGGGCGTTTTCGTGACGATGGACGGGGGGGCGAACTGGGAGCGGGATTCGAATCCGTTTGCGGCAGTGCCGGTGGAGACTCTGGTGTTGGACCGGGGGGCCGGCCTGAGCTACCTTTATGCTTTTACGTTTGGTCGCGGGGTATGGCGGACACAGTTGCCGAGTGCGGGGACTGCTTGCAGCTATGAAGTCGGAAAGTTGGGTACGATACCGGCGTTTGGGGGAACGACCGAGGTTCCGGTAACGGCTGGCGAGGGCTGCGTTTGGAGCGCGATTCCGCAGGCGGGGGCGGTGGATGTGGCGTCTCCCGCAACGGGGACGGGGACAGGGGTGTTGCGGCTGACGACCTTGCTCAACTTCTCGACGGCAGCGCGGCGGGGAGGATTTTGGCTGCATGATAAAACGGTAGAACTGACGCAGGCGGGGGCGCTACAGGTGCCGGCGGCGGCGGATTCGGCGGCGACGCCGGCGGTGATTGCGGCATTGCCCTATGTCGGTATTCGAGACACGCGAACCAGCACCGCGGCGCCTGACGATCCGCAAGCGTCGTGCGCAACGACGGTGCCAGCGAAGACGATTTGGTGGCGGGTGACGGCTCCGGCGACAGGGGAGATGGATGTGGTGATGCAGGGGCAGCGGTATGACGTGGCCGGAAATTCGGGGTTGGTGGTGAGCGCTTACGCGGGGCCGACGGAGTTGGGGTGCGTGGCTACTCCACGGGGAACGGGGGCGTGGATATATCGGTCGTTCCGGTTTGCGGTGACCCAGGGAAGCACGTACTCAATTTTGGGTAGTGCTACAGGGTCGACGGCCTTGGACGGCGGATATACGATTTTGGGAGTGGCTATGATCCCTTGACAACGAGCGAAGAAAAAGCGAAACTCGCCGAGTGGGATCCTTGATCGGCATTGCGCGGATGGCGGCGGCGAGCCCTTTGCTCGAAGCGAAGCGTAGGGTCGGATACTTTGAGATTGCGGCAAAAAGTGTGATCAACCGGTGTTCGGGGAAGCGGGGAATTTTTGATTGGACGGTGAATCCGTACCGGGGATGTGAGTACGGCTGCCAGTATTGCTACGCCCGGTATACGCATGAGTTTATGGAACTGCCGGTTGAGGAGTTCGAAACGCGGATCTTCGTGAAGGCCTGGGACGAGGAGATGTGGCGGCGGGATCTGCGGAAGGTGAAGCGGGGGGATACGGTCGCTTTTGGGACGGCGACGGATTGCTATCAACCGGCGGAACGGCGGTATGGGCTGATGCGGAAGATGCTGGAAGCGCTGCAGGGGGCGGCGGGATTGCGGATCGGGATTACAACGAAGTCAGACCTGGTTGGGCGCGATGCGGATCTCCTGCTGAAGTTGGCCGAACAGAACCGGGTACGGGTATTTATGACGATTACAACGATGAATGCCTCGCTGGCCCGTAAGACGGAGGCTTATGCTCCGGGGCCGGAGTTGCGGATGGAGGCGGTTCGGGAGTTGGCGGGAAGGGGCTTGGATGTGGGGGTTTCGGCTTCGCCGGTTCTGCCGCTCTTGACGGATCGGGAGGAGTCGCTTGACTTGGTGGCGCGAGCGGCCAAGGCGGCAGGGGCGAAGACGTTTCATGCGCATTCCCTGTTTCTGCGCCCATCGGCGGCGGCCGTGTTTCTGCCTTGGTTGGAACGGGAGTTTCCGCAGTTGGCGGGACGGTACCGGGAGCGATATCGGGAAAGGGCTTATCTGCATGGGGCCTATCGGGAGATGCTGCGGGAGCGAGTCGAGCGGGTCCGGGATCGTTATGGCTTGGATGCGCGGCCGGATGCGTTTTTGGGGGCGAGGCCGGAACAGCTTTCGCTATTCACTTGACAGGGCAAAGCGCTTGCTGGAAGCTGGAGACGTATGGCTCATCCGGTAGACATGGGCGATCACGCGATCGCACAAATCCGATACATCCGTCAGACGATGGAGCGAACGGGCTCGTTCACAGCGGTGCCGGGATGGGGCGGGGTGGCGATTGGGTTGACGGCAATTGGTGCGGCCGCCATAGCGGCGCGGCAGGGGAACCTGTGGAGCTGGATGCTCGTCTGGTTGACGGAGATGGCATTGGCCGTGGCCATCGGGTGCCTGGGAGTTTGGCGGAAGACGCATCATGGGGACAAGAGCTTGTTCAGTGCGCCAGGGCGACGGTTTTTTTTGAGTTTCTCGCCGCCCGTGGTGGCCGGGGCGATTTTGAGTTTGGTTTTGTATCGGCATCAGGATGGGGCGGTGATGCCGGGGATGTGGCTGTTGCTTTATGGGGCGGGGGTGGCTACGGCGGGGGCATTCAGCGTGAAGGTGGTGCCAATGATGGGTTTGTGTTTCATGGCTCTAGGCGCGCTGGCCTTGAGCGTCCCGATGGAGACGGGGAACTGGCTGTTGGCGGTAGGGTTCGGGGGATTGCACATCGGATTTGGTTTGTGGATAGCGAGGAGGTACGGTGGCTAGAGCAGCGGTACAGAGAGTTAAGCCGGTGTTGGATGAGTTGGCGGTTGAAGCCAATCGGGAAGCGCAGGCGCTGGAAGGTCTGATTCACGAGAAGATGCGGCTGGGGATCGTGAGCGCTTTGGCGGCGAGCGGTTCGATGACGTTTTCCGCGCTGAAAGAGCTTTTGCAGACTACCGATGGCAACATCAGTGTCCATGCTCGGAAACTGGAGGAGGCGGGTTACATTTCGTGCACCAAGACGTTTGAAAATCGAAAACCGCGAAGCGAGTACGTATTGACCCACGCGGGGCGGGGGGCGCTGGAGAAGTATTTGAACCATCTTGAGGCGCTGTTGGGCGCGATGCGAAAGCGATAGGATATAGGGCGATGACGAGACGGAAAATGATGGCGACGACGATGGCGGCAGGCGCGCTGGCGGCTCAAGCGGCGGGGGGGCCTCCGCAGACGTTGGTGCTGCGGAGGTATCAACTCCGGAATAGCAGCGACGCGATGGGCTCGGGGTTGACGAAGTTCCTGGAGGTTTCGAAGAAGCCAGCGCTGGAGCGGGCGGGGGCTCAGGGGTTAGGGTTCTTTACCTCTTTCATCGGGCCGGATACGCCATACTTTCTTACGCTCGAAAGCTATCCGTCGTTTGCGGCACTGGAAGATGGAATGAACCGGCTCGGTGCGGACAAGAAGTTTCAGGCTGAGCTGTCGTCGTTCAACAAAGCGCCCGGGCAGCGGTTTGTGCGCTATTCGACCCAGATCCTGAAGGGTTTTGCCGGGTTTCCCGGGGTGGTGGCGCCACCGCCGGCGACCGGGGCGCGGTTGTTTGAACTGCGGACGTACGAGAGCGACGATGCTTCGACTCTGGCGGATAAGATCCGGATGTTCAACGAGGGGGAGATTGCGATTTTTCAAAAGACGGGGCTGATGCCGGTGTTTTTTGGGGAGACGGTGATCGGAGAGAAGCAGCCGAATTTGACTTACCTTCTTTGGTACGACAGTTTGGCGGCCCGGGAGGCGAATTGGAGCAAGTTCGTTTCGAGCCCGGAGTGGACAAAGTTGAAGTCGACGCCCGGGTGGAGTGACGCGGAGATTGTTTCCAATATATCGAATTCGCTATTGAGGCCGATGGCGTTTTCGGCAATCAAATGACCAATCATGGGTGGGTTTTAGAAACGCGTCCAGTGGAGAAACTGGACGCGACGTGTTTAGCGTGGCGGGAGGTGCCGCTGCCGGCCGTGGGGGCTGGGAGCGTGCGGGTAAAGACGCTTATGTTGTCGCTTGACCCGACGAACCGAATCTGGGCGGGGCCGACGGAGAGCTATCTGCCGCCGGTGCCGCTTGGTACGGTGATGCGGGGAATCGCGGTGGGAGTGGTGGAGGAGTCGCAGCACGCAGGGTTGCAGGTAGGGGACGTCGTGCAGGGAATGATGGGCTGGCAAGAAAAGGCGGTGTTGCCTGGGGCTTCGTTGAATCTCCTGCCAAAGGGAGTGACGCCGGAGCAGTGGTTTGCGGTGTTTGGGCATATTGGGTTGACGGCTTACTTTGGATTGTTGGAAGTGGGGCAGGCGAAGGCGGGGGAGACGCTGGTGGTTTCGGCGGCGGCGGGCGCGGTGGGGTCGCTGGTCGGGCAGATTGGAAAGATATTGGGGATGCGAGTCGTGGGGATTGCGGGTGGGGTGGAGAAGTGTAAATGGATCGTGGACGAGTTGGGGTTCGACGCGGCGATCGACTATAAGAGCGAGAAGGTGGGGAAGCGGTTGCGGGAGTTGTGTCCGCATGGGATCGACGTCGATTTTGAAAATGTCGGTGGGGAGATCATGGACGCTTGCTTGGGGCGGTTGGCGTTGCGGGGGCGAGTTGTTTTGTGTGGAATGATTTCGCAATATAACGCGACGGCGGTTCCAGAGGGGCCGAGGAATTTGGCGAACGTCTTAATGCAGCGGGGCCGGATAGAAGGCTTTATAGTGCTGGATTATTTGGGTCGGTCAGGGGAAGCGTTTCAAAAGCTTGGGGAGTGGATCGCCACAGGAAAGCTGAAATTTGCGACTGATGTTGTCGTGGGGTTGGAAAACGCGCCGTCCGCTCTGGATCGGCTGTTTATGGGGGCTAACCGGGGTAAATTAATGGTGAAAGTGGCGGATATCGGGTAGTATTTGTGCTTTACTCGGAATTGTGAAATTCCGACAACTCCTCCACTTGGGCGTGGTGACCACGCTGTTGATTCCCAGCTTACCAGCGCAGAAGAAGAGCGGCATTGATCTAGCCGGGATCGATAAGACGTGTAAGCCATGTGACGACTTCTGGCGGTTTGCGAACGGGCTATGGATCGATAACCATCCGATTCCGGCTAGCAAGTCGGGATGGGGGACGATGTCGGTTGTGCAAGAGGGCAACCAGGAGCGCTTGAAGGTTTTGCTGGAGGGCGCGGCGGCGAGTAAGGCGCCGGCGGGGAGCGGGGAGCGGAAGATTGGTGACCTTTACGGCGCCTGTATGGATACGGCCACGGTAGAGGCGCGGGGGATGAAGCCGCTGGCGGGGGAGTTGGCGCAGATTGAAAAGATTGGGTCAGTTAAAGACATGCTGGCTTTGCTCGTAACTTTTCAGAAGAATTCGCCGTTTGGCCCGGTGATCATTTTCGGCCGGCAGGACGCGAAGAACTCGGCGGAGACGGTGGCCAGCGTGGGCGCCGCGGGGCTTTCTCTGCCGGACCGGGACTACTACTTTAAGGACGACGAGCGGACGAAAAACATCAGGGCCGAGTTTGTGGCTTCGGTGACCAAGATGATGATGTTAGCGGGGGCGGAGCCTACAGAGGCGGACGCGCAAGCGAAGCTGATTTTGGAGTTTGAGACGAAACTGGCGCAACCTAGGCTGACGTTGGTGCAAAGGCGGGATCCGAACGCGACGTACAACGCGGTAGGGTTGAAGGGAACAATGGATTTGATGCCATCGTTTGATTGGAAGGCGGCGTTCCGGTCGTTGGGAATTCCGGAATCGACGCAGGTCATTGTCGGCGAGCCAGCTTACTTGCGGGCGGTGGAGAAAGAGTTTACGGCAACGCCGTTGAGTACCTGGAAGACGTGGATGCGATGGAAAACGATTGAGTCGGCAGCCCCGTACTTGTCAAAAGTGTTTGTGGACGAGAACTTCCGGTTTCAGAGTACGGTGCTGGCAGGGGTTAAAGAACAGGAGCCTCGCTGGAAAAAATGCACGGCTCTCGTGGACTCTTCGCTAGGGGACGCCTTGGGGGAAGCATTTGTAAAGAAGCACTTTCCACAGGTGGCGAAGACGCGGATGTTGGCGTTGGTGGAGAATCTGCGGGTGACGCTGAGAATGCAGCTGGAGGGACCGGGCTGGATGGAAGCGGAAACGAAGAAAGCCGCTATTGAGAAGCTGAATGCGTTTCAGGCGAAGATCGGGTACGCGGATCGTTGGCAGGATTATGGAACGGTGAAGATCGACCGCGGGAATCTATTTGGGAGTATTGAGTCGGCGAGTGAGTTTTCGCGGATGTACAATTTAGGCAAAATTGGGAAACCGCTGGATCGGAATGATTGGGGGATGACGCCTCCTACGGTGAATGCATATTACAATCCGCTGAAGAATGAGATCGCGTTTCCTGCGGGGATTTTGCAGCCGCCGATGTTTGACTTGGAGGCGGACGATGCGGCGAACTATGGGGCGATCGGAGCGGTGATCGGGCACGAGATGGGGCATGGATTTGACGATCAAGGCTCGAAGTTTG
>JBKJLJ010000341.1:0-3962 GCA_046597015.1 Bryobacteraceae bacterium | reverse complement strand
CGAGGTAAGCGGGAAGACGCTTTGGGCCTCACGTCGTGGACACGCGTCTAGGGATTTTGCTTCGGGAAAAAAGAGAGCGAATAGCCCCGGGAGAGTAAAGGGTAGGGCGAAAAGGTGGGCGATCCATCCTCGCTAACGGACTCCCTGGGGCGTCGGCTCGAAACTAGCCGTTCTGAGTAGCGAAAAGGATTCCGCCGTAGATCACTCCCGTACTGGAGGGTGCCGAGCGAGGTTGCCGCCCGGCACCGGTTGGGCCTATACCGGTTTGTATGTTAACGAAATCGGCACTTGGGAGGTGTTGCCGCCCGCATCCTTGACTACCAGCAGAAGGTTATAGTCACCCGGTCCGCCAACGAACTGAATGATAGCCTTCGGGTCGGTCATCCCGCGCTGCAGAATCGCGGGACGAAGGCCCCCGGGTGCCACAGTGTAAGTGTAAGTCAAGGCGCCATTTGCGCTCACCGAAGTGGTAGCGTCCAGCGTAACCTGTGCTTCCGCGACCGTCGCCTTTGACGGATTTACTCGAGCCACCGTGCCATTAGACGTAGGTGCCACATCGCTCGACATTTTGATGTTTCCATTCACACCGTTCGGGAAGAAACCTCCCGAACTCACATTGGCCTTGCCGCCATAAGCCAGAAAGAGAACCTGACCCGGAGTACGAACCGGCGTGAGGGCGTTTTCGTCCCCGGAGAAGTATTTGGTTCCGGTAGGCGGGGGCAAGACATCCACGGTGTCGAGCGCGGATGTCGCGGCACCCAGGCGAGCCACCTGCAACCGGACGTTACCTACATGCTCGGCTTCGGTGAGAGCAATGCGAACAGCCGTGGCGAGAATTGCCTTGTCCTGGATGAGAGGAGCGGCGGCGCCATAGGCGGATACGCCGATATCTTCCAGGGCGCGCGAAACCGTCAGAAAGTCGTTCAGATTATTGAAGCCGACGCCAAGCGCCGCCAAGTTGATCGCCGGCTTGGCGATCACGGGTGCACCGGCCGCTTGCAGCGCAGCCCGGATCAGCTTGACATGCGCCTGCTCATCCATCGTGATTTGGTTGGCAACGTCGACGTAAAACGAGGCGGCTCCGCTCATGTCGACTTTCTGCCCCCCAATCGTATCCCCTCCGCTGCCAGTTCCGCTGACGGAAAATCCGCTCTGGGCGAGAGTCTTGCCGGTGGTGGCCACCGTATAGAACTCGGCTTCCAGATACTCGAGATTAAGGGCGAAGTGCAAAATGTCGACATCAGTGATGCCGGCTGCTTGCGCATTGGCTAGACGGGCCGTTGGAGCGAGGAACGCTCCGGCTACGGCGACGCGGCTCATGAAGCGGCGCCGATTCGGCGAGGGCAAATCGCGAAGGGTCTGTGGCAGGTCTAATTTATTCATTGGTATACTCCTTCGTCATCGGTAAAGCGACCGCTTCTTCAGCGGTGACAGAACGCGCCTAATGGGGTGCACACCTCTTTCGATTGCGCCAGTTCGACCCAGAACGCGAGAGATCTGATGACCCCAAACCTCGAAGCAATCGAATCGCCAATTGAAAAGGTTATTGATAGGATTGAGGATTTCCGCTCGCGCGAACGATTTCGATTCTCACGCGCAAAAACTTGGCGGAGGGCGAACGACCTTATCGGATCAGGTGACGCTATATCGTCGGCTGCGGACTACCACGCTCTGGGAAGAATCGGAGAATAAAGCGGCAATTAACGAGTGCTCGTCAGCTACCATGTCCTACCGATTACTACATGGGTGGATCCCTCCTCCACTGGTGATCTGCGCCGTTGGGGCGCTCTGAGAAATCCGGCTTCGATCGTCCCTGCGGCTTCCCGGCTGGCTTTGTACCGTCAACCGTACATTTTTAATCGCTCTACTTCCTACCGGCCTCAGTGGAGAACTTTTTCAAGCGAATCCACCAGCCGTAGACGGCACGAAATAGTCCAACGGCGGCTTTGAAAAGGAAAGACCATCAGTAGCCGAACGGCCCTCTGATCCAACCTTCTTCCGCACCGCCCCCGCCGTATGCCGGTAACTCGACAACCTTTATGGGATGATCGACCTCATGCAAGCTATAGTCACCATGGTCGCGTTGTGCGCCGGAGGGTTCTACGCCGGTACCCTCTCAGACCGCCCTAGGCTGTGTCGCGCACTGGACAGGGTTGACCTTCCCACACGTCCGTGGAGGCAAACCGATAAAGACTTCGGACAGTGTATTTCTGCAATGGTTCCCTTTGGCCCCGAATCAGCGCTCCGGTCGAATATGAACTATCAGGTGACCGGCAGAAGCCTCACCGGGATTGATGACGTCAGCATTCTGGCCAACTTGAATACACCGGAATCGAAAGCTGAAGCGAGGAAACGCGTACTTGCGGCTGCACAGCAATGGTTCACGATTATCGGCAAAACTCTTCCGAAGGGCCTCGAACAGGCGATTCAGACCGACAAGCCGTTTAAGGCAAAAGTAGAGGACATCACACTCCGGTATGAGCCTGAACAGACCGGCCGGGTGTTCGAGATGCGGTTTCGGGTCGAAGACAAAGATTTCTAAAGGAGACGGGAATAGACTTATGAAACTACTAACTGGCGTGATGTTAATTCTAGCCGCTGTATTCGAGGGGCGGTTGAGCGCAGAAGCCAAGCGCGTAACCAGATCTGATTTTGGCGCTGACTGGCCCCTAACCGTCGAAAGTGGAATTCTTGAATGCCAGGGAGGGGCGGTTACCTTCAGGCACAACGGAGTTCTGTACGCGGTTAATGGTACGGCCATGACGTTTAAGCGTGGGAAGGAAATAGATCCGATTTGGACTCCTGGTGAACGACTAATGGTTCGCATTCAAAAAGGTAGTCGCTGGAGCACGCGTCTTCCCCCTGTGATTGTTACCTTCCGCGACCGCATGGATCGCTACTTCACCACCGAACTCTTCGCGCCCTACCGCTAAACCGCTGACGCGATCACTTCGATTTCAACCCGAGCCCTCGCCGAAAGCCGCCGAACCTCGACTCCTGTCTTCGCTGGCGCATGGGGGAAATAGGTGCCATAAACTTCGTTCAACGCCCCCAGTTCATTGACATCGGTCATGTATATCGTCGTCTTGCCCACCGGCTCCAAGCTACTCCCCGCGGCCTCTAGAATCGTCTTGATTTTTTCAAGTGCCTGTTGATATTCGGCCACCTGACCCCCGGTCGCCAGCGCCCCGTCTGCGGGTCCACCCCCAATTGCCCCGATACAAACAACAAATCCTCCAGTCGAACCGCCTGGCCATAAGTCTGGTTTTCCGGCGGTATTGCCGCCCCTGCAATCGAAATTGGAAGCATGTCTCTCAGCCTAGGACAATGCAAACGTACAAATCCAAAGCAGAGCCACGTTTGGCCATTGGCGTGCTGTCAAAACAGCAGGCAGGCTGTCCTGGCGGTGACCATTTTTGTTGCTTCTGGAATATCCTCGGCCGGGCCAAAGTAGAGCAGCGTCAGGCCTTGCACGGGACAGCCCGGCTCACTTCTCAGTGGAGTGAGCAAATCGTATCCCCTACCCCACAAACCGGTGCCCTAAAGTGGACCCCTTTGTCAAGACCATTTTGCGCTTTGAATAAGCTAAGGTCGGACGGGGTCTCATTCCCGCGCTACGGGCGACCGGGTAAGCAGCCGCCCGTAGCCGTTCTCGCCACACAGTCAGCGCTCGGGGCGCATCCCAGCGTTGCCCTATCCTCTACTGCGGACAGAACCAGTGTGCCAAAGCGAAATCGAATTGCCAAGTCGTGGGAGAAAGCACGCCCGCGACAGCTATCAAGTTCGGTAACATTTCAATTTGAGGCAACACGACCAGGAGATCTAATTGTCGCTGGACAGTGCGGGCCCTTTCTAGTGAAAGGACTCAGACCGCCCAACTTCGCGCAAATAGGCGGTGAACGCTTCAATGGGCTTCGAGATGTACCGCCGCTCCAGCCGCACATAGCCGATCCCCCGGCTCG
>JBKJLJ010000329.1:0-7052 GCA_046597015.1 Bryobacteraceae bacterium | reverse complement strand
GCACATGCACCAGCCCTTTTACAAGGACCTGGTCACCGGGGAGTACAAACTCCCCTGGACCCGTATGCACGGGCTCAAGGACTACTACGGCATGGTGCAGATACTGGAGGAGTTCCCTAGTATTCATCAGACTTTCAACGTCGTCCCTTCGATGATCGCCCAACTCGATGAGTACGCGTCCGGTGCCGCGCAAGACGGCTTTCTGCGCCTCGCCCTCAAGCCCGCCGAAGAGCTTACCGAGGCCGAGCAGCAATTCCTGCTCAAATATTTTTTCCAGGCCAACGTAGCCCACATGGTGTACCGTTACCCGCGCTACGGCGAACTGTACGAACTGCATCTGAAGGCCGGCCGCTACTTCGGCCCCCAGGATTACCGCGACCTCCAAGTGCTCTCGCAGGTCGCCTGGTTCGACGAACTGTTCCTGTCGAGCGACGTCGAAATCAAGGCTCTCGTCGCCAAAGGCCGCGGCTACTCCCTCGCCGACCAAAAACTGATGGGCCGCAAGCAACTCGAAATCCTCGGCCACGTTTTACCCGTCTACGAAAAGTTCGCCGCGACCGGCCAAATCGAAGTTTCGACGACCCCCTACTACCACCCCATCCTCCCGCTGCTTTGTGATTCCGACATCGCTGGCGTCTCCCACCCACACGTCCCTCTGCCCACCCGCTTCCGTTATCCCGAAGACGCGCGCCATCAGTTGCGGACGGCGCGCGAATACATGCAAACGCGCCTGAACATCACGCCCGGGGGCCTTTGGCCGTCGGAAGGTTCGGTCTCGGATGAAGCCCTGGTGCTTGCCGCCGACGCCGGCTTCCAGTGGTTCGCTACCGATAACGGGGTCCTGTCGCGCACCCTCGGTGGCCCGGCCGGCGCCGCGGAAACCTACCGCCCCTATCTTTGGCGTCACGAAGGCCGCCAGATGCACGCCCTGTTCCGCGATCACTACCTCAGCGATCTGGTCGGCTTCGTCTATTCGAAGATGGGTGCCGAGGAAGCCGCCGAACACTTCCTCGGCCGCATTCGCGAAAACTGCGGCGGTCGAGATTCTCTCGTCCCCATCATCCTCGATGGCGAAAACGCCTGGGAATACTTCCCGGAAAGCGGTCGCGAATTTCTCCGCCACCTCTACGCCCGCATCGAAGCCGACCCGGACATGCAGGCCGTCACGGTCAGCGAAGGCATCGCCCGCCACCCGGCCCCCACCATCGACCGCATCTTCCCCGGCTCCTGGATCAACTCCAATTTCGATATCTGGATCGGGGCCGAAGAGGATAATCGCGCCTGGGAGTATCTCCTGCGTGCCCGCCAGGCTTACGATCTCTACGCCACCACCGTGTCGCCCGAAAAGCGGGCTTTGGCCTACGAAGAGATCCTGATTGCAGAAGGGAGCGACTGGTGCTGGTGGTACGGGCCAGAACACGATTCCGCCAATCGGATTGAGTTCGATCAGCTCTACCGCGACCATCTCGCCAACGTCTACCGCGCTCTCGATCAGACCCCGCCGGAAGAACTCTCCCGGCCGATTCTCAAGACCGCTATCGCGGAGCACCACCGGAGCGCCACCGGACCGATCCAACCCACCATCGACGGCGAAATCAGCAGCTACTTCGAGTGGATGGGCGCCGGAGAATACCGTGTTGACCAGCGGCAGGGGGCCATGCACGGCGGCCGCGTCGGCCTCTCTGAACTCTACTACGGCACCAACGGCTCCAAGCTGTTCCTTCGCCTCGATTTCGACCCGCTCCCTGACTTTACCCATCTCGAAGTTCGCGTAAAATCAGACGATACCGAGGTCCGCTCCGCCCACGACAAGTTCGTCGCCGGCCGCATCCTCGAACTGTCTGTCAACCTTGCCGACCTCGGCGTCAAACCGGAAGCGGTCGCGAAATTCCAAGTCTCGCTTTGGCAGTCCGGCCTCCCCATGGAGGCCCTGCCGCACAACGGCACGTTCGAACTCGATACTCAAAACCATGCGGAGTGGCTCTAGAAAAACAATATGAAAGTGAACTGGCATGGCGTCTACCCGGCGCTGACAACCCAATACCGTCCCGACTACTCGGTCGACCTGGAAGCCACCGCCGTACATCTCGAAAAGATGATCGCCTCCGGCATCCACGGCGTCATCCTTCTGGGCAGCGTGGGGGAGAACACCGCCCACGAGTACGAAGAAAAACTCCTGATCCTCCGCGAGCTCAACGCGGTCGTTAAGGGCCGGATCCCGGTTCTTTCCGGCGTCGCCGAGAACACGACCCTGGTCGCCTCCCGCTTCGCGCGCGATTGCGAAAAGATCGGGCTCGACGGCCTGATGGTGCTCCCGGCCATGATCTACAAGGCGGACCGGAGAGAGGCCATTGCCCACTTCCGCACGGTGGCTCAGGCCAGCGGCCTACCCGTGATGATCTACAACAATCCGCCGGCCTATTACGTCGATATGCCGCCGGACGCCTTCGTCGAACTCGCCGAAGAACCTACCATCGTCGCCATCAAAGAATCGTCGGACAACGTCCGCCGGATCACCGATCTCCGCAACGTCGTCGGGAACCGTTTCATACTTTTCAGCGGGGTTGATGACCTCGTCCTCGAGAGCGCTCTGCTCGGCGCCGAAGGCTGGGTCTCTGGTTTGGTAAACGCATTCCCCGACGAGAACCGCGTTCTCTGGCAACTGGCGATGAGTGGCCGTTGGGCCGAGGCCCGCGAACTCTATCGCTGGTACACTCCGCTCCTCCACCTGGACACCAAAATCAAGCTCGTCCAGTACATCAAACTCTGCATGGCCGAAGTCGGCCTCGGCTCGGAGTTGACTCGCCCGCCCCGCCTTGTCATCGAAGGTGCCGAACGCGAAGAGGTGCTCGGCATCATCCGTCACGCTCTCGCCACGCGGCCCGACCTCAGCGGCTATGCGCGCGATTGACGTTGTCGACTCCCATACCGGCGGCGAGCCCACCCGCATCATCATTGCAGGTGGGCCCAACCTCGGCGCCGGCTCCATGGCCGATCGCTTGACGGCATTCCGCGATCACCACGACCGCTTCCGCTCCGCCGTCGTCAACGAGCCCCGAGGCTCCGATGTGCTCGTCGGCGCCCTCCTCTGCGAACCGGTTGACCCCGGGTGCGCGGCCGGCGTGATCTTCTTCAACAACGTGGGTTACCTCGGCATGTGCGGCCACGGCACCATGGGCCTGATCGTCACCCTCGCACACCTCGGCCGGATCGGCGCGGGGAGTCATCGCATCGAAACCCCGGTGGGCGAAATCGCGGCGACGCTGAATGCCGATGGCTCGGTCACCATCGCTAACGTCCTCAGCTATCGCACGGCTCAAGCCGTGATCGATGTCCCCGGCTACGGCCCCGTCTCGGGCGACATCGCCTGGGGCGGCAACTGGTTCTTCCTCACTCCCTACCCCGACCTCTCCGATATCGAAACGCTCACCGCTTACGCGTGGGCCGTCCGCCAGGCCGTCAACACCCAAGGCTACCCCGAAGTCGATCACGTCGAACTCTACGACGGCAATCGCAACTTCGTTCTCTGCCCCGGCAAAGCTTACGACCGATCGCCTTGCGGCACCGGCACCAGCGCTAAGCTCGCCTGCCTAGCCGCCGATGGGCACCTGGCCCCCGGCGAAGTTTGGGTCCAGGAAAGCGTCATCGGGAGCCAGTTCCAAGCCACCTACACCTGGAACGGCGACCGCGTCCTCCCTACCATCACTGGTACCGCCTACGTCACCGCCGAAGCCAAGCTGCTGATCGACTCGAGCGACCCGTTTGCCTGGGGCTTACAAACTTGACCACCGACGTCCTCATTGCGGGCGCAGGAATAGTCGGCGCCGCCATTGCAGCGGCCCTTCGCGAGGCCGGAGCCAAGTGTCTGATAGTGGAGCCCGAAATTGTCGGCGGCGGCGCCACCGCGGCTGGAATGGGCCATGTCGTCGTTATGGACGATTCCCCCGCTCAACTCGCGCTCACTGAGTACTCCCGCCACCTTTGGGACGCCCTACCCCTGCCTCCGAACGTCGAACGGGAACATCGCGGAACTCTTTGGGTCGCCGCCGATGCCGAGGAGATGGCCGAAGTTCAGCGCAAACACGCCCTCTACCCCTCGAGCGAAGTTCTCGACGCCCGGGCGCTTTACGAAGCCGAACCCGAACTCCGGCCCGGCCTAGCCGGTGGACTGCTGGTTCCCGGGGACAGCGTCCTCTACGCTCCCTGCGCCGCCGCCTGGCTCCTTCGCCTCTCCCCTGTTCGTTACACCGCCATCGAAACCCTCACCCGCGACGGTGCCCGTCTCACCGACGGCACTCCCGTCTCCGCCGGGCTCACCATACTCGCCTGCGGAACGGGCATCACCCGCCTGCTCCCCAACCTCCCCATCAAGCCGCGCAAGGGCCACCTCGCCATCACCGATCGTTACCCGGGCTTCCTGCGCCATCAACTCGTCGAACTCGGATATCTCAAAAGCGCCCACGGCCATTCCAACGAAAGCGTCGCCTTCAACGTCCAACCTCGCTCCACCGGTCAGCTTCTCATCGGCAGCTCCCGTCAATACGGCGACGATACCTCGGACGTCCGCCCCGAACTGCTTTCCCGGATGCTCCACCGGGCGGTCGAATACATGCCGCGTCTCGTCGACCTTCAGGTCATCCGCACCTGGACCGGTTTCCGCGCGGCTACGCCCGATAGCCTCCCGCTGATTGGCCCCTATTCCGACAGCGTCTGGGTCGCTGCCGGCCACGAAGGCCTTGGCATCACCACCTCTCTCGGTACCGCCCGGCTCCTTTCCGATCGCTACATTGGCCAGCCCTCGGCGATTGCTCCGGAGCCGTACCTCCCCGAGCGCTTCGCATGATCGCGATCATGATCAACGGCCGTGCGCTTCAAGTAGCCGCCGGTACCACCGTCGCCGCCGCCGTCATGACCCTCCAACCCGGCTTCCGCCGCTCCGTCTCCGGGGAACTTCGCGGCCCCCTCTGCGGCATGGGCATCTGTATGGAGTGCCGGGTCACCCTCAACGGTCATCCGCACGAACGCAGTTGCCAAACCCTCTGCGCCCCCGGCATGGAGGTCGTTACCGATGCCTAGCACGCTCGTGGTCGGCGGCGGCCCCGCGGGTCTCGCCGCCGCCTGGGCCGCCGTCCAATCCGGCGACCAGGTCACGCTCCTCGACGACAATCCCGCCCTCGGCGGCCAAATCTGGCGCGGCGGAATCCCCGCGGCGTATCAACGCTTCCTCGACCCCCGCATCACCGTCCGTACGGGCGTGCAGATCCATTCTGCCGGCAACCTGCCTACCGCCGATCGCCTCATCCTGGCCACCGGTACCCGCGAGCGATTCCTTCCCTTCCCCGGCTGGACGCTGCCGCATATCCTTGGTGCCGGCGGCCTTCAAGCCATGGTCAAAAGCGGCCTGCCCATCGCCGGCAAGCGGGTGGTCATCACCGGTTCCGGCCCCCTGCTCCTCGCCGTTGGAGATTATCTCCGGAAGCGCGGCGCCAAGGTCGTTCTCATCGCCGAACAGGCTCCGTACGCCCGCATCGCCCAGTTCACGCGCGAACTCTGGCGCGAGCCGTCCAAGCTGCTCCAAGCCGCCCAACTCGGCTTCGGGCTCCGTTACCGGGCCGACGCGTGGCCCATCCGCGCAAATGCCGGTTCCATCACGATTCAAGGTCACGGCAAAATCGCCTGCGATTACGTCGCCTGCGGCTTCGGCCTCGTCGCCAATACCGAACTCCCCGCCCTGCTCGGCTGCGCCATCGACGCGGGGCAAGTCGTTACCGATTCCAAGCAACGCACGACGATTCCCCACATCTACTGGGCCGGGGCCGGCAGCGTGGACCGGTCAATCCTTGAAGGCCAAATCGCGGGCTTCGATCTCGAACGGGCTCGGAAGCTTTATCCCGCCCGCGACCGCGCCGTCCGTTTCGATCGCCGGATCGACCAAGCCTTCCGCCTGCGCTCGGAACTCAGCAACCTCGCGACGCCCGATACCATCGTCTGCCGCTGCGAGGACGTGCCCTTTGGTGCCGTCTGGCAGCAGCGCGATTGGCGCTCCGCCAAGCTCCAAACCCGGTGCGGGATGGGCCCCTGTCAGGGACGCATCTGCGGCCCGGCCCTCGAACACCTTTGCGGCTGGCCAGCGGGTTCCGTCCGGCCGCCCATCTTCCCGACGCGCCTAAAGAACCTTCTGGACGAACGGAGCTAACTCCGCCGCCGACATCGCGCCGGGGTGGTACATCCGCACAATTCCCGTCTTATCGACGAGCACCAGCGTCGGCGAAGTGGAGGAGCCATAACGTTTAAAATTCTCGCCGCTCAAAGGGGCCGGGACCTGCAGCAGATCCGGGTAATACTGGGCCCGCACCTTCTCCATGTAAGGCACCTCCACCGCCGGGCCCACCTCCTCGCCGCCCGCCACATAGCCATAAGTCTGCGTCAATGCCACGATTTGCAGGCTAGGATGCTGCTTCTTGAGTACCGTCAATACAGGGCCCACCACTTTGCAATCCGCACACCAGTGAGCCCAGAAAAACAGCATCACCGGTTTCCCCTTCAACTGCTCCAGGCTCTTCATTTGCGGACCGCTCAAAAAGCGCTTTAAATCCAGGGCCGGTGCCGGTTTGCCAACCAAACTCAGCAGATGAATATTCTTCTGAATCCGCGTCCGGATCGACGTCCCGTAGTAAGTCTTCAGCTCCTGGTTCATCATCGCCAGCGCTTCGCTCAGCCGTCCGGTTGCGGCCAACGTATGGCCTTCCACTTCGATCGCCGCGCCCAACGCCAGCGGCACGCTCGGCTCGGCGTCCAATGGCCGTTTCTTCAGCTCCGCCGCCACCAACGTCCGGGTCGCGGCCGCATACGCCGTCGCCTTGTCCCAAAGCTTGTTCGCCTGCGCCCCCCGCCCTAACCAGGAATACGCTTCTACATACTCCGGCGTAACCCCTTTCGCCTCCCGATAAGCGCGCAACACCTGTTCGCCTCCGGCGAAATCTTTCGCGCTGAGAGACGCCCGAACGGCGGTCACAAGCTGTGCCGGCGCAACCAGCGCAAAAGCAAGCAAA
>JBKJLJ010000940.1:0-2647 GCA_046597015.1 Bryobacteraceae bacterium | reverse complement strand
AGGGTGAGGGTGGGTGAGTTGGCCGAGGCCGGGGCGCTTGCGGCCGGGGCGCGCTCAGTGGATTTGGCGAGGCCGAAGTCGAGGACTTTGACGGTGCCGTCTGCGGTGAGCTTGACGTTGGCTGGCTTGAGGTCGCGGTGAATGATGCCGCGTTCGTGGGCGGCTTCGAGCGCGTCGGCGATTTGCTTGGCGATGCGGATGGCTTCGTCGAGGGGGACGGGGCCTTTGAGTTCGGGGCCTTCGACGAGCTCCATGATGATGGCGTTTTCTTCGATGCCGTAGATGGCTGCGATGTTGGGATGGTTGAGGCTTGCGAGGACGTGGGCTTCGCGGTGGAAGCGGGCTAGGTAGTCAGCGTCGTTGGCGAGGCTGGGGGGCAGGGTCTTGATAGCGACGTCGCGGCCGAGTTTGGTGTCAGTGGCTCGGTAGACGGCTCCCATGCCGCCCTCGCCGAGCTTTGAAGAGATGCGGTAATGCGCGATGGACGAGCCCGGCGTCATTTAGCATCCTCCAGCAGCTTTTTCCAGTTGTCCACGATGTGGATCGTGGGTTTGATGTCTGCCTTCCATGGCACGGGCTCGAGCAGCACGAAAGTTCCGTCACGCAGTATACGGAACTGCGTCTGATTGTTGATGAGTCCCTGCGATCCGGTCAGTTGGAAGAGCTTTTGTGGGGGACCCGCGTGAAAAGCAGGGGCGGTCGTAATGGCGGAAGCCATCAGGTTGTCGCCCGAGATGAAGTACAATTCTTTGCCATCGGGTGACCACTGCGCCTGCCTCGATGGAGCCGTTACGGAGACCTGCCACGTTTCAGCGCCAGCGGGAAAGGGGCTGGCCATCATCTGCGGTTCCGAGTTGGTTAGGCTCCAGAACGCAAAGTAGCGACCGTCGGGAGAAAGCCGGGGATAGCGCTCGTTACGGCTGTCGGACCGCAACGTCACCAATTCCCACAGCCCATCGTTTCCCTTCCGCCGAAGGTAAGCGGGGCCGTGTCGCCGCCTGGTGCCGAACAGCAGCTTGCCGTCCGCGCTCCATTCCTCCGGCCGAAACTCGGGATCGATGCCGTCGGTGCCGGGCATTGGTGCAACACCGGCCCTGGTTGCCTGTCTGAGAGGACCGCCCCCCTCGTCATTGCGCCAGACCAGAGTTTCGCCATCGGGTGTCCATGCGAACTGCGAACTCGGCCGGACTCCGGTGGTCACCTGGCGGGAGCGGCCGTTCTCCACAATCCAGAGGTCCGGGGATCCATCTTTTACCGCATAATAGGCGACCTTGCGTCCGTCTCCGGTGACGGCAAAGCCGGTGACGCCCGCCAGAGTGGTTCCGAGTAATTCCATCATGCGGCCGGCGCGGTCGCGGCGGACCGGCTGGGCGAACGAGGCGTCGATGTACATCAGCGTGCCGGTGCTGCTGACTGAAGGAGAGTTTCCACCCCGAACGAGCAAGACCGGCTTACCCTGCGTTTTGCCGTGCTCGCGGTCGAATCGAATTGCCCAGATATCGCTGGCCCAGTTGTGCGAGGGCGCGGCATAGAGCAGCCAGCCGTCGGCCGTTGCGGTTACGGAGGTGCCCGTCACCTCGAGATTCTCGACGCGACCGCTCTTCAGGTCCGTCCACCACAATGTGTTGTCAAATCCTCGCTGGATAATGGCTGCGGCAGTTCCTGGAACGGGCGCGATGTAGGATGCGGAGCTCGCAAGGGGACTGGACTCCTCGACGAGAATGCGGTTTTTCCCTCCGCTGACGGGCAGCGTTCTGAGCGTCTGGCCGCCGGTCGCAAGGATGCTTTCTCCGTCCGGACTCCAGGCGACCCCGCGTACGTACGGATAGTCGGCTATGGCGGAAGCACCAGTTCCGTCGGCCGCTGCCTTCCAGATCTGGTTGTTCGCCGTGAATCCCACGAAGCGGCTGTCGGGCGACCAGAAAGGGAAACCTGGGTTAGCCGGCCCTTCAACGGCGCGGGGCTCTTCTTCGGAGAGCTTGCGGATCCACAGTTTGGACCCGGCGACCCACGCGCACCGCTCGCCGTCCGGCGAGAGGGCGGCGACCGGCTGACTTAGCAACACAGGAAAGAAATCCGGTGTTGGGATGGTGTAGCGGCGCAATGAGCCGGTGTCTGGCGGCAAGGCACGGGGCCAGAAGGCAGCGGAGAGGCCGGCAGCAACGGCCAGCGCGGCAACGGCCCACGGGAGCATTGATCGTTTCGGTGGGACGGGCTCCCGTTGTGGGGGCGCGTCGAGGATGGTGCGGGCTTCGCCAATCCATCCGAGGCGGGTTTTCGAGTTGCGGTCCAGGCAGCGGGCGATGAGGGTGCGCGCCGGGCCTTCGGGAATTGCGGTGGGATCGATGGGGTCCTTCAGGACGGCCGCGAGGGTGTGGCTGGTGGTTTCGCCGGCGAAGAGCTGGCGTCCGGTAATCAGTTCCCAGAGCACCACGCCGAACGCCCATATGTCGGCTCGGTGGTCGACTGGCTTGCCGGCGGCCTGCTCGGGAGCCATGTAGGCGGCGGTACCGAGAATGAAGCCGGCCTCTGTCGTGTGCAGGGTGAGGGTGGGTGAGTTGGCCGAGGCCGGGGCGCTTGCGGCCGGGGCGCGCTCAGTGGATTTGGCGAGGCCGAAGTCGAGGACTTTGACGGTGCCGTCTGCCGT
>JBKJLJ010000324.1:0-3303 GCA_046597015.1 Bryobacteraceae bacterium | reverse complement strand
GCCGGCTCAGGCTGATGGACCGATCGCCGGAACTGAAGGAACGCTAATCCTAAGTCGATCCAAAAATTCGCCTCGTTCCATCTTTAGCCACTACTGACATGCAGCGCGCAAGACGCTCGCCGCAGGGCCAGTAGTACTTTACACGATTTACAGCCGATCCCACCGGACATTGATGTCCACAGAGCCCCCTGCGTCGGGTCAGCGCCGCCGTAAGGCGGATTCCGGGCTGTTCTACGTCGGTCTCATTGATGAATCGTGATTCTCGCTACCACGCGCTGGGAATTGCGACGTAGGGCGTGCGAGTGATTCGCGGCGGAGCTCTACCCGGGTCACAGTCGTGGTCGCGTTAGGTAACGGGACGGTGGCCGCATGTAGCGAGAGTGACTAGACCCACAACCTCACTGACGTACTGGCGAGAGATTTCCTCCATCACGAATCTAGCGCCTACCCGCCTATCCAAAACCCTTAGGCTAGAAAGGCGGATCTTTGTCGCTTTTGCGATCAAAGCGCATGGCATGGAAAAAGACGGCCGAGAGGCGGGATTTATCCCTCCGAAATGACAACATCTCTTCTTCGCCCCTTCGTTGACGAGGTTCGCGCTTACTTTCCATATCGTCCCAACAGTTACCTGCTGACGGGTGATCCTGTTCGTTTCGCGCCATCCTTCGATCCGCAATCAGCTTTCCGGCTTCTGCACCCCTGCGCCCACCACTCTTTCACGCCCACCACTCTTTCATTGCCTTCCTCCCTACCGCGCGGTATCCTGTGCCTGTGCTTCGCTTCGGTACTCAGAGCCTGGCAGGGATCAAAGGCTCGGCTTTCTCTGTTTTAACCGATGCGACAGGTTCCCATAGTCCATGAAAGAGCCTGATCCATATTCACGACGCCTCTCCAACGGCTACAACCTAGCCGAACTCCACGATGCCGCCCTCCTCGTGCCGTGCCTTAGCGGACCCATCGGTCGCGAGGATGGGCGAGCGATCCAAAGCCAATTAGTTGGGCGAGCCATTGCAGGGTTTGAAGAATTTACTGGCTGTTGTGATCTTCTTAAGATGGTAATGGAGCTAGTGGAACAAGTCGCGCCGACTGACTCGACCGCCTTGATTCTAGGGGAAACCGGCACTGGTAAGGAACTAGTAGCACGCGCAATTCATAAAATGAGCCGGCGCAAGGATCTCCCCTGCATCACGTTAAACTGTGCCGCCATTCCAGCCGGGATTCTCGAAAGCGAGTTATTTGGGCATGAACGCGGCGCCTACACGGGGGCTCAGGCCAAGCGATTGGGTCGATTCGAACTGGCCCATGGAGGTACGTTGTTCCTGGATGAGTTGGGCGATATGCCTGTCGAGTTGCAGCCGAAATTACTCCGGGCGCTGCAGGAAAAGACGATTGAACGGCTTGGAGGCTCCAAGTCGATCCCCGTGGACGTTAGGATCATAGCCGCGACCAATCGCGACCTACCGGCCATGATGGCCGAGAAAACATTTCGAAGTGACCTCTACTATCGATTGAATGTTTTTCCGATTACCATGCCGCCCCTCCGAGAACGAGGAGATGATATCGGTTTGCTCGTCGATCATTTTACAAAGATTTACGCGGCGAAGATGCATAAAACCATTGAACACATTCCGGTCAGCACCCTGAGCGCCTTGTCGGCTTGGCCCTGGCCTGGAAACGTGCGCGAGCTCGAGAACTTCATCGAACGTTCGGTCATTCTGTCCCGAACCAACATCCTAGAGGTGCCGGTAGAGGAGTTGCGGATTAAACCCGTGCCGCACACGGAGACACTCGACGAGGCAAGAAGGGAACATGTACTCAAAGCACTCACGGAGTGCAGCGGGGTGATTTCTAAAGCGGCAGCCAGACTCGGGATGTGTCGCACCACCCTCAATGCTCTGATGACGAGACTTCAAATCCGGAGAGCCGATTTCTGCTGAAATCCGCGATATCGAACTGTGCCCTTCTTCGTCTAGCTTGATGTGGCACACTTTGCGAATGCGAGTGCGCGTTGTTGACGATGAAGATGAAGACCGAGGAAATCCTTAGTAACGTCGTCTCGGGATGTGGCGGGGAGGTTGACCATGCGAGCAATGGGCAAGAAGCACTGCGGCGGAAAGCAATCGCGCTCTACCATAAGGTCTCACATGGAACACCTGTCGGAAACTGATATTGAAGTCCTCCGTAACCGAGTAGCCGGGCTAGAAGAGCAGCTCCGGCAATTTCATGGAAACCGACACGGGTGTTCGTGGGAAGGCACCATCGGGACACCGCCGGCGTGGTCGCCGCTAGGGACGGGACTGCCGAGCGGTTTTTAGACAGGCTCAAACAATTACCGAGCGAGTGGGCTCAGAAGCAGAGCTTCGGGAACAGTGGCACAACTTTCCTAGTGCGCTCGCCCACTCGCCGGACATTATCTAGACCTTCGACCTTCCCGGCCTTGCGCCTGTGAACAACTATAGTTTTCGGACATTCTTAGTCATGGGAGGAAGTTATGAAAACTCGATTTGTCATCGCTCTAAGCGTAGTCAACCTCGCACTGCTGGTGTTCACTCTGGCTCATCCTCGCGCCGTCGTCGAAGTAAGCGTAGCTCCAGTACTCCGCGGTCGAGCGCTTGAAATCGTCGATGATCGCGGACGGGTGCGCGCAAATATCACGGTTTTTCGAGCAGATCCCAACGTCAAGATGCCGGACGGCACGACAGGATACCCGGAAACAGTTCTGTTGCGGCTCATTAACTCTAAAGGGCGACCCAACATAAAGATCGACGCCTCCGAGGTCGGGTCGGGGGTTATGGTAGGCGGCGAATCTGACCCGATATATGCTTCCTTGATTGCGAGGGGAGCAACCACTTCCTTGAAGTTCGTCAATAAAGATCGCCGGGAGATGGTCCTCAAACCGTAGACGCTGAGTCTGGGGCCAACTGGGCAGTTGTGCTAACCATTACTGAGTTCAAGTGTGGTCAATCCGCCGTCGTCGTAGACAGCTTTGGTTCAGGCACCGGCGCTTTCGGCATCGGAGTCGCGTCGAAATCCAGACGCGAACGGGTGGGGCGTAACTCTGGCGAGCATGGTAAGCCGTTGAAACGGCTCGCTAGACCTTGGTTATTGGCGAGGCCGAAGCCGCTCCGTGTTACGCCACATAGCCTGCAAAGCCTTACGCCAGTTCAACTGCAAAGTGACAGTGTAGCCCTTTCTAGTGAAAGGACTCAGACCGCCCAACTTCGCGCAAATAGGCGGTGAACGCTTCAATGGGCTTCGAGATGTACCGCCGCTCCAGCCGCACATAGCCGATCCCCCGGCTCG
>JBKJLJ010000836.1:0-9152 GCA_046597015.1 Bryobacteraceae bacterium | reverse complement strand
ATTCGAACGGCGTGAACACCCTTGCCGTCGTCGACCGGTGCCGATGTTCGACCTTCGCCCCCGCCACAAATACGCTCGCCCACCCCTGCAGCCACCCTCGATAACCGACGTCTAAATCTTCGACATACGCCGGGGTGAATGTCTCGTTGAAACCGCCTAGCGCCTGTAGTTTCCCTGTATCGAACAGGGTGCAGCCACCGGATCCGTAGAGCACCCACGTCAGATCTTCTCCGTCGATTGGCTCGACGCAACGCAGCGGCAAGTGGTCGACGGCCTCCGGGAAATACATCGCCTTGCCGGTCTCCTCTCGCCGCTTTCCAGGGGGAAAGAAGATCTGCGCTGTCGCCCCGAACAGGTCCGGCACCCGGTCAAACGCCGCCCGCAACTTCGTAAAGAATTCCGGTTCCAGCACCATGTCGTTGTTCAGCAGACATACATGCGAATACCGTGCCGCTGCGATGCCCCGGTTGACGGCCGCGGCAAAGGATAGGGGCTCTTTCGACGAAATCACTCGCGCCTCAGGAAACGACGTGGCTGTCTGGTCGCTGCTTCCGTTGTCGACCAGAATCACCTCCGCCGAATCGAGCGGCAGTCCCAAAGTCGGCCACAATTGCCGCAAAAGCTCCAGGCCGTCGCGGGTCGGAATTACCACGGATAGGCCAGGCGGCAACGTCGCCGGCTGGACCACCGCCACGGCCTGCCCTGACGCCATCCGGCCCGCTAACCTCCCCATCGCATACAGAATCGGACGCCGGAGAGCCCCAGGATGCAGCGCTCGCCAAACCCAGGTATAGATGGTACCGCCGGGTCGCGTCTCCCACCGGACGAAATTCTTCGTCCGCCACCACAGGTGCCGCCCAATCACCGGTAACGAACCCGGCCGCAGCATGAAGTGGTTCAGGTCGTCATTGTAACAAACCAATCGCCGGCCGAAGCCTCGGAATGCCGCCCAGCGCATGGCCCAATAGGGCATATTCGGCTGTAGAATGATCCCGGCGAACAGCACCTCTTCCTCGCCTAAATCCGCCATTAGCCGCGCGTAGTTCTCGTCGAACGTTCGCGCCGGGTTCCACGGAATCCACTTGCCGGCCGGAGGGGCAAACTCGCCAACGACGTGAATCGGCACTGCGCCGGGCAGCTTCGCCATCTCCTCGAGTAAGGTTGGAATCAGGTCTTCCGATCCGGTGGCGAACGCGATTTTGCACTGCTTTTTCAAATCAGCTCGGCGATTACGCCCGGAAACTCGCCGGCCTGAAACTGCCGCCACTGCTCAAGGGCTTGGAGGCAAAACGCGGTCGATACCGGATTCATATAAGGTAATGATGCCCCGTCTCGCCGGCCAAAACAGAACCCTCCGTCGTTCATTGGCTCGTCGCCAAAAACCTGATGGCTAGCGCATCGCGCCGCCTCCTCCCGCGCCAACGTCAGGTCGACGTTCCCGGCATAAATTCTCGCGCGCAGCAGTTGCCCGCAAACGTCGCTCCGCTCAAATCGAGGGCCGATCTCTCGGAGATACCGGCCCGTCCTCTCGATTGCGGCCATCAGCGTTTGGTGGACTTCCTTTCGCTGCGCTCGCGGCATCATGCCCTCCAGGAAGTAGCTGTGCGCGTGGAGGCGGTCCATCACGCGCAACGAATCCTCGTCGCCCGGCAAGAAAGTCTCCCACGTCGCCAACGCTTCCGCCAATGCCTCTTCATACCAATCCAAAAACGGATCGTTGGGGAAGTAAGCGGCCAGGTTGTCCCATGCCATGGCCGATTTGAGTTGCAGGCATCCCGGCTCCCGCGACCATCGCTTCTCGTACGGCCAGGCCTCCATCGACGGCAATGCGACAATTGGGTGTAATTTCCCGCCAGGTGCTCGGAAAGCTCGCCCCATGAAGAGCCCGACCTGCCGGGCGATCTCGAGCAATCGCTCGTTCCCGTTCACTCGCCAGACGGCCAGCAATCCGCGGACGATGATGCCGCAGTCGAAAAAATACGCCGGCGGCAGCGGCTCTCCGACCTCGAACGGCATCGCCGCGATCCCGGGTTGCCATGCGACTTCGGTCAAGAACCCGGAGGCCCGTTCGGCCGCTGCCAAATACGCCGGTTCTGCGGTTAATCGGTGCAAATAGGCGAACGCGCTGCACGCATAACCAGTGATCTCGGTCGAGATGGGCAGATTCTTCCCCGCCGCCGACAAGTGGTACCGCGCCACCCCGCCGTTGGGCTCCTGAATTCCCGAATGCAAAAACCAATGGCCTGCGCGAGCAAGCGAGAACGAAGTCGTTGAGTTCAAACCGAGTAGATCCTGCAAAGAAAAACAGTGTAGCATCGGCACATGCGCTGGGTCTTGTTCGTTGCCCTCTCCGTCGTCCCGCTTGTTGCCGATGACGAACTCCCGCTCGGCATCGTTCGGGGGAAGATCACCGAGGCGACCTCGGCCGGCACGCGTGGCACTTTTCTCTTAACCGACGACCGGGGACGCCCGCATCGCTGCAGCTACGACCAACACACCTGGTTTGAAGCGCTGCGCGTCCGGGTCAGCGTGGATGCGTTCACCCCTCAGGATCCGGTCGAAGTTCTCGTCGATCAACGCCTCGAAGGCGGGTGCTACGCCCGTACGGTTCGCCTCGCCGAACCCAACGCCCCCGCGGCGAACCCGCGTCGTCCGGTGTACCGCAGTGTCACCGAACACATCAGCCCCCGAGGCGAACTTGCCTTCTCCGCCGTGGTTACCGAACTCTCAGCGGACGCCGTCTGGCTCAAGACCCGGACGGAGGCGACCCGTCGTTTTCGCCTCCGTCCCGATACGCGGTTCCTTGAAAACGGGGTCGTCTCCGCCCAAACTAACCTCTCGGTAAACCAACGTGTCTTTGTTCGAGCGGGTAAAAGCGTCGAAGGCGGCTTGGAGGTTTACCAACTCGTTTGGGGTGAAATTCTGCCCGGAAAGTAAACTTGTTGAACGCGCGCAACGAAACCGTACCTGGGTACGTCGGCTGCTATACTTAGAGATTGTGTATTGGATGATGAAGTTCCCCCGAATGAAGCCTTTCGCCATATTGCTCTTAACTGCGTCGGTGGCCCTGCCTGCCGATTTTTATACCGGCCAAGCGGCCCGTCTCTTGATCGGTCAGGAAACGTTCACCTCGCAGGCGTCAAACCTCGATCCGAACACGCTTGGCGGCGTCGGGGGCATAGCTCTCGCCAATAATATCCTGTTCGTGGCCGACTCGAACCGCGTCGGTGCTTCGCCCATCCACCATCGCGTCCTGATGTACCGCAACGTCAGTGGCACAGTTACGTATGAGGTGAATGGAGAGATTCCGCAGATACCTGGCAAACGTTGCCCGGCCTGTCGCGGCACGGCGGAACTGGTCCTCGGTCAAACGGACTTTGCGACCAACGACCTTAAGCTGATCCCCACCAATGCGTCGATGCGGCAGCCGAACGCCGTGGCCAGTGACGGTGTCCGCCTGGCCGTCTCCGATACCGACAACAATCGAATTCTCATCTGGAACCGGATACCGACCCAGAACAACCAAGCCGCTGACCTGGTCCTTGGCCAAGAGAACTTTACCACGAGCCGCGCAACCAACCCGCCAACCGCCAGCAGCCTGCGCGGTCCGCAGGGTATTTGGATCCAAGGGAATCGGCTGATGGTCGCTGATACCGGCAACAACCGGGTTCTGGTTTGGAACTCTTTTCCAACGGCGAACAACAAAGCCGCCGACCTTGTCCTGGGAGCTGCCGACTTCACATCGCGCATCGAACTCGACCTCACAGTCACCCGCATTGACCCGAAAGCCGAGAACATGTTGAATCCGGTTTCGGTATCAAGCGACGGTCAACGCCTGTTTGTCGCTGATCTGGGCTTCAACCGCGTCCTGATCTGGAATACCATTCCCACCCGGAACACCCAGCCCGCTGACCTGGTCCTTGGCCAGCCTGACTTCGTCTCGGCTACGGCGAACAATAGCCCGAAGCTGTGCCCGGCTTCTGGCCAAGTCGACGGGAAGGACGTCTTTCCGGTTCTGTGCGGGGCGACGATTGAATTTCCCCGTTTCGTGCTGAGCGATGGTCGAAAGCTTTTCATCTCGGACGGAGGCAATGACCGGGTTCTCGTCTATAACAGCCTGCCCATTCAGAATGGCCAAAAGGCTGACGTCATCCTCGGCCAGATCGCCGCGACGGTCAACCGCGCGTCGGATAGCGCCTACCCGCTATTCCGCGCGAGTTCGGATCAGATCCGAACTCCCATGTCACTTGCCTACGACGGCGCCAATCTCTACGTGGCCGATCCATACAATCGCCGCGTGATGGTGTTTTCTGCCCACGATCAGCCAATCCCTTACACCGGCATCCGCAATTCGGCCAGCCTGGATGTCTTTGCAACTGCCACCGTCGGCATTAGCGGGACGCTTCGCGAGAACGATGAAATCACGATCACGATTGGTGATGGTGCCTCGGTGAAGAACGATTACAAATACAAGCTCATTAAAGACGAGCGGGTTCCGAACGTCTTGCAGAAGATGATCGCACTGATCAATGAAAAACCGGACCCATTGGTGACGGCTCGGGTCGTTCCCGACTTGAGTACAATCCTGCTCACGGCCCGCCAGGGCGGGGAAGTGGGCAATACGGTGACGATTGCGACGGCTACCTCCCCGACAGACGCCACGATCGTTCTCACTACCGGCGGCGCTACGTTAACGGGTGGTCAGGACGCAGCCAAAGTCTCTCCTGGAACCATCATCTCCCTCCTCGGCGACGATCTCGCGGAAGTCACGGCGTCCGTTCCGGCAAACGCGGAAAAATTGCCGCTCGAACTCGGCAATGTGCAGCTTTATCTCGATGGCGTCCTCGCGCCGCTCTTCCTGGTATCTCCAACCCGCATTAACGCTCAGCTGCCGTGGGAATTCTCGGACCGCAGCAGCGTCAACGCTTACGTTCGACTACGTCGGCGCGATGGCCGTGTTACTACCACGATGCCTATCGCCGTTCCGATCATTTCGCAGAACCCGGGGCTTTTCGCGATCGAAGGCAGCGATCCCCGCACGGGCATCACGCAGCATTTTTCCTCCCGGGCGACAGGTACGGTCTCTGTTGACGGTAGCGTGAAAGCGGGCGATATCGCCACGATCACCGTCGACGGCCGGGACTACGCGTACACCGTCAAAGACACCGACAGCCTTGCTAGTGTCCGCGACGAGCTCATCACCCTCGTCAATAAGGATGAGAAGGTCGAGGCCTTCCCGGCTGGCGTGTTTACTCGTATTCGTCTCCGTGCCCGCACTCCGGGAGAAGATGGTAACGGCTTGGTTTATTCGGCTAAGACCAACGATGGCGCGCAGGTGATCCTGACCGCCACCACCCCGGCTCTGTGTTGCGCCAACACCGAAGGTGCGCCCATTACCGTGGCGAACCCGGCACTCCCCGGGGAAACGATCGTCGTCTTCGGGACGGGCCTTGGCCGGCTGAAAGAGTCGGCGGCCGAGTACACCCCCAAGACCGGCGAGGTTTATCGCGGCCCCGCTCTGAACGAAGTCGGTGAGTTTGTCTCGTCATTGGCTGGAGCCAAAACGGCCAACGTTCTGTTCGCGGGGCTTCGCCCCGGCTCGATCGGAGTCTATGAAATCCATCTCGAACTCAACTCCGATCTGCCCACCAACTCAGCGACCCAGTTGACCATCGCCCAGGACATCTACGTCAGCAACGTCATAACCTTTGCCCTGCGGAACCCGGGTCAGGTTGAGGTTCTTCCCTAGGGAGAGTCGAAAGCTGACCGTTTGTGGTGGGTAGTGCGCTAGGCCAGGGCTCGAATCGGACGACACATCCTGCCGTTCGTAGCGCAGTGGGGAGCACCATGGCCCGCCCTAGCGTCAAAGCGCCCGCTCGGGGACTACCCCGTGCGGGTCGCCTTAGCCCGGCTCGCTTTCGAGCGGTTGGGGCTTGTAACCCATCTCGGTGAGTACGGTTCGCGTTGCATCCCCCGCAGTGCCCAGCACGTAGAAGAAGGCACCGGTCCGCACGGTTTGGAAGAGAAAGCCGCCGCGGTACTCGTCCGGCTCGACGAGGTAATCTACCCCGGCGGTCGTGAACCGTTCCTCGATGGCCTTGGCGTCCCGAAGTCGCTTAGCGATGTAAACCAAATCAAGCTCTTCCTCGCCGAAAAATTCAGGATCTCGCCGCATGTGCTCCGCTATTTGGCCACAATCATGCCGCGCGTTCGCTTCTTAAAACCTTCCCAGTTTCCAGGCGCTTGCAAATCCAGATAGGCTGCGTATTGCAGGCCAACGGTTTCGAGATTCTTGTACATCCCGGGGTGCCCGGTGACCTGCCGCAACTCGGCTAAGATCGGTTCCATACGCGAATAGACGAGCCCCAGTTCGCCGCCTGCGGCGAAGTACAACTCGGCGTTGAGAATGCCCTGCGTCACAAAACTCGCGACCATTTCGTAGTAACTCACGACCATCCGCACAAACTCGTCAGCGTCGGTCCCCGGTAGGCACATTGCTCGAAATTCGGCCACTGTCGCCGGTCCACAATTCTGCGCAAACCAACGCCGCGCCGTCCGCAGGCGATCTTCGCGCCGGATCTCGTACAACCGTAAAATCAAATTTGCATCATCAAACGTGCCCTGCTGTTTCATTACTTCCCAGCGTATCGCAATTGCTTGAGAATTCCGAGAGTTTCCGCGCACCCCATTTCTATGTCAGCCTCTGCTGCGCTTTCCATCCCTCGCCTTTCCGACGATGAACTTCTCCACTGGCTAGCTCTTCGCCTGGTGCCCGGTTTGGGCACTCGGAAGGCCGTCACGCTGCTCGAACGCTTTCGCACTCCCATGGCGCTCTTCCGTGCTTCGGTAAGCGAACTGGAAGCGGCTGGGCTCTCTCCGGGAGTCTCCCGCGCCATCAACTCCGGCTGCACGTTTGAAGACGCTGCCACGCAGCAGGATCGGATCAAAGCCACCGGCGCTACCCTGGTGCCGGTTACCAACCCCGCCTACCCGGAAAAGCTCCGTGGCATCCTCGATCCGCCGACGCTTTTGTTCTGTCGTGGTGACCTCGCTCTGCTGACTTCGATCTCGGTGGCCGTTGTGGGCACCCGCAAGCCCACGCCTTACGGCATGGCCGTTGCCGAAAAACTGAGCGGAGATCTGGCCACTCTCGGCGTCGGAATCATCAGCGGGATGGCCCGCGGCATTGACACCGCCGCTCATCAAGGCGCCCTCCGCGCAGGCGGCAAGACCATCGCTGTTTTCGGCTGCGGCGTCGACATGGTCTACCCTTCGGAGAATCGAAAGCTCTACGATGAGATCGCCGCCCGGGGTTTGATGGTCAGCGAATTCCCGATGGGCGCTCCGGCCTTCCCTCAGAATTTTCCGATCCGGAACCGCATCGTCAGTGGCATGAGCTCCGGTGTGCTCGTCGTGGAGGGCGCTCAGTACAGCGGATCGGCCATAACGGCCCGGCTGGCGATGGACCAGGGTCGAGACGTTTTTGCTGTGCCTGGAAACATTACGTCAAAATTAAGTTGGGCTCCAAATCTTTTAATTCGACAAGGTGCAAAGCTCGTTATGGACGCCCAGGATATCGTCAGCGAACTCCCGCCGGACGAACGATTCCGTCTGCAAACCATTGAAAAAGAACAAAAAGGAGATTTGGCTCAGCAGCTCCTTCCCCTTGGCCCCACCGCGCCGTTGGGGCGCGCGATCCTTGAAAATTTACTCATTGAGAAGCCAACGCACATTGACGGACTACTCGATAGTCTGGAAAACTATTCCTCGTCTGAGATCATCGCAGCGCTTTTTGAACTCGAGCTCCTCGGGTTGGTCAAGCAGCTGCCCGGAAAGCATTTTGTCAAAGTCTGGTAATCTGGGCTAGGCCCCCCTGAGTAAAATCACTATGTCCAAATCTCTCGTCATCGTCGAATCGCCGGCGAAGGCGAAAACCATCGGAAAATACCTTGGCAGTCAATTTATTGTCAAGGCTTCGCTCGGTCATATTAAAGACCTGCCTAAAAGTGACCTCGCCGTCGACGTCGAACGCGGCTTCGAACCCACCTACGAGGTCATTGAAGGCAAAAAGAAATTGATGGGAGAGTTGCGCGCCGCCGCCAAGGGCGTCGATTCCATCTACCTCGCAGCCGACCCTGACCGGGAAGGTGAAGCGATCTGTTTCCACTTGCAGGAAGAACTTGCGTCGAAGAAGGCCGACGGGCCGAAAATCTTCCGGGTAATGTTCAACGAAATCACGGCCACGGCCGTTCGGAAAGCCTTCGAAAACCCCCTGCAGGTGAATACCAACCTCGTCGATGCCCAACAGGCGCGGCGTGTGCTCGACCGGCTAGTCGGTTATAAAATCTCCCCGCTGCTCTGGGATAAGGTCCGTCGTGGTCTCTCGGCTGGCCGCGTCCAAACGGTAGCTTTGCGCTTAATCGTGGACCGCGAACGGGAAATCCAGGCCTTCCTAAAAGAGGAATACTGGACGATCGACGTCGCTCTGAACGCCAAAAAAGCCCCGGTGCTCAAGGCTCGCCTCGCCAAGATCAATGGCGAGAATCAGGCCATCGAGAATGAAGAGCGCTCGCAGCAAATCGTAATGGATCTTGCCGACCGAGCCTACTCCGTACAATCGGTAGGGACCAAAGAGAAGCGCCGGAACCCGGTACCGCCGTTTATTACTTCGACCCTGCAACAGGAAGCGGCTCGCAAACTGCGCTTCTCCGTGAAGCGTTCGATGATGATCGCCCAGCGCCTCTACGAAGGTGTCGAACTGGGGGCTGAAGAAGGGTCCATCGGTCTGATCACCTACATGCGTACCGATTCGGTGCGCGTTTCAGACGACGCCCTGGCCGATGTCCGCCAGTTTGTCGGCGAGCGCTACGGCGCGCTGTATCTGCCCGAGAAGCCGAATCTGTACAAAGGGAAGAAAGACGCTCAGGACGCCCACGAAGCGATTCGGCCGACTGCTTCGATGCGGACCCCCGAATCTCTGGCTCCGTTCCTGCAGGAGGACGAACTCAAGCTGTACCGCCTGATCTGGATGCGTTTTGTCGCTTCCCAGATGACGAGCGCCGTCTTCGATCAAACCACCATTGATGTTCTCGCCAAGGGAAAATCTAAAACGGAATACGTCTTCCGCGCGACCGGATCAGTTCCGAAATTCG
>JBKJLJ010000557.1:0-3620 GCA_046597015.1 Bryobacteraceae bacterium | reverse complement strand
CCCGAAACCGCCCTCCGCATCCATCCCAACCATCGCAACCGCGTGCTCCGTGCCCTCGAAATTCGCATCCTTACCCGCCGCCCCTCCCACGAACTCTTCGCCCAGGCCTCGGAGCCTCTCTCGGGCTACCGCGTGCTCCAACTCGGCCTCGCCCCGCCCCGCGAAGAGCTATATAGCAAATTGAACGACCGCTCCTCCCTAATGTGGCAAGCCGGCCTCCCCGAAGAAGCGCGCCATCTCTTAACCCTCTATCCCCCCACCGCTAAACCGTTTGCTGCCCTCGGCTATAAACAAGCCCTCGATTACCTCGCCGGCCGCGCCACCGCCGCCGAGGCCATCGCCGATCTCCAACTCAAAACCCGCCACTATGCCAAGCGCCAACTCACTTGGTTCCGCGCCGACCCCGATATCGTTTGGCAACTCGATTTCGGCACTTCGCCCCAAATATTTGAACAATCGGTGATCCTCACGGAACGTTTCCTGCGCGGTTCCGTATAGATAGGCATACCGGGAGATGCAACGAGTCAAGCATCCCCCACCGAAGTTAAAAAGATCAATTCAGGAGCCAAGTAATCCCATGAAAAAGTTAATTGCCATGTTCGCATTGACGATGTCGTTTGCCTTTGCAGGCGCTTCCAGCTTCAACGTCACCCTCTTCCAGCCCTCCATCATCGCGGGCACGGAGCTCAAGCCGGGCGAATATAAAGTCCAGCTCAACGGCGACAAGATGACCATCAAAAACGGTAAGAAGATCCTCGAAGCCACCGTCAAGTCCGAACAGGTCGATTTGAAGTACGGGGCCACCTCCGTTCGCTACAACAACGGCGACGGCAAATACACCGTGACCGAAATCCGCGTCGGCGGCACCAACACCAAACTCGTCGTCAACTAGCCATCATCAGCTAAACTGAGAGGGATGCAGCGCAGTCTGGTTCTCGTAACCGCCCTGCTCGTGTCCCTCTTTCCTGTCTCTGCCGCTTCTTCAGTCGTCCTTCCTTTTTCGAATCTATCCAAGGATAAGAATCTCGATTGGATCGGCGAAAGCATCGCCGAAATGGTTCATGAGGCGATCTCGAGCGAAGGCCTTCTCGTCCTTGATCGTAACGATCGCGCGCTCGCCTACAAGCGCCTCGGCATACGTCCCTATGCTCTCCTCACCCGAGCCTCCGTCGTCAAAATCGGCGACGAACTCGATGCCAACCACGTCGTCTACGGAACCTTTGAACTCATTCGCGAGCCCCAGGTAGGTGCCGTTGTCGTCAAACCGTCCATCCTGATCAAGGCACGCGTCCTCGATCTCCGCCGCCTCCGCCAAAGCGTCGAACTCCTCGAAAAGGGGCCTCTCGACGATCTCGCGGTGCTCCAAAGCCGCCTCTGCTTCCGCGCCCTCCGCGAGATCCTCCCGGACGCCCAAATCGACGAAACCTCGTTCCTCGCCAAACGCGCCCGCGTCCGCATCGACGCCCTCGAATACTACGTCCGCGGCCTCCTCGTCACTGACCCCGCTTCCAAACACCGTTTCTTCACCCAAGCCGCCCGCCTCGACGCCAATTTCTCCCAACCCTGCTTCCAACTCGGCATTTACCATTGGGAAAAATCCGCGTTCCTCGAAGCCTCCTCCTGGTTTCTCCGCGTCCGCCCCACCGACTCTCACTACCGCGAAGCCCATTTCTATCTCGGCATCTGCAAATACCGCCTCGCCGACTACGCCGCCGCCGAACAAGCCTTCCGCCTCGTCGCCGCCACCGTACCCCTCAACGAGGTCTACAACAACCTCGGCGCCGCGCTCATGCGGCGCAACTCCCCCGACGCGCTCAATAACTTCCTCAAAGCTCTCGAAGGCGACGACTCCGATCCGGACTATCACTTCAACGCCGGCTACGCCCTCTGGAAAAATCGCAGCTTCGAAGTCGCCGCCGAACGCTTCCGCTCCGTCCTCGACCGCGTCCCCACCGATCAGGAAGCCATCACCATGCTCGGACGCTGTCTGAAGAAAGAAGGGCCCCGCACCGGCGACGCCCGCACCGAAGGCCTCGAACGCATCAAAGAGGAGTACGAAGAGTCCGTTTTCCTCCAACTGAAATCCATGATCGAGAAAAAGATTGAGAAAAAATAATTGACCCGCATTTATCTTCTTTTCCCCCTCGCGCTAGTCGCTGCTGAACCCCCCAAACCCGCCCCGCCCAAACCCGCCCCCCGCTTGCGCACAGAAGCCATGCGCAACGAAAACGTTGCCGTCTATCTCATCGATACCAACGCCGCCAAGGAAGCCAACATCCGTCTTGGCAACCGCGTCCAAATCGTCACGGAAGCTCCCGTCGAATCCAGCTATTTCGCCAGCGAACAGGGCAACCCCGCCAGCCCCGCCGTCTTCCTCGCCGCCCCCGCCAAAATCGCCGATTGGCATGGCGAACTCTACCACCGCCACCAGAACAGCCTCTTCAACGCCCGCACTTTTTTTCAAGTCGGCGGGGTCCAGCCCAGCCGCCAAAACTCCTTTGGCGGCCGCGCCACCGGCTCCCTCGGCCCCCTCGGCGCGCTCACCGTCAACGTCGGCGAACGCCTCGTCCGCGGCATGGTCAATGGCAACATCCTGGTTCCGCTTCTCTCCGAACGGACCCCCCTCACCGCTGATCCCGCCAAGCGCGCCTGGATCAATCGCATCTTTGCCGCCTACCCCGCCGCCGCCCCCAACCGCCTCGATTTCGACCCCCGCGCGCTCAATACCAACTCCCCCCAACGCATCGACGCGACCGACTTCGACGTCCGCCTCGACAAAGTCGTCTCTGCTTTCTATAGCCGCTCCCACCAGCACATTGACGCCTTCCAACTCGTCGCCGGCCAGAATCCCAACACCACCCTCGATAACCACACCGGCCGCCTCACCTGGCGCCGAGCCCTCTCGCCCACGTTCAACCTGCAAACCGGCATCACGTTTCAAAGAAACGAAGCCCTGCTCGTCAGCCCGCCCAACGCCGTCGGCCCGCGCGTCCGCTTCGGCTACCAAATCGAAGAACTCGGCCCCGACAGCATGTTCCCCGTCGACCGCGCCCAGAACAGCTTCCGCTACGGCTTCGGTGCCCAGAAAACTATGGGCCGCCATACCCTCACCTTCGGCGGTGACGCCACCCGTTTCCAACTCAACGGCATTGAAGCCAATAACCTTCGCGGCTACTACCAGTTCTCCAACAATTTCGGTCGCACCGCCATCGAAAACCTCCGCTACGGTGACCCTACCAACTACGAGGTCACCCTCGGCTCCGTCTCCCGCGGCTTCCGCCAATGGTCCGGCCAGGCGTACATCTCCCTGCGCTCCCAACTCCATACCCGCCTCCAACTCTACGTCGGAGTCCGCTTCAGCCCCGACGGCTCGCCATCGGAAGTAAACAAACGCGAACCCATCCCTTACCCCTGCGATTGCAACAACTTCGCCCCCCGAGTCTCCCTTGCTTGGCGAGCCTCCAACGCCTGGACCGCCCGCGCCATGTACGCCGTCTCCTTCTCGCCGGTCCCCCCCGTCGCCTACCAGCAGGTGCGCAACAATCCGCCCAATGCTACCTACGTCTTTCTCCAGAATCCTGACCTCCTTAACCCCCTCTCAACTTCCACCCAAATCAAAC
>JBKJLJ010000316.1:0-6706 GCA_046597015.1 Bryobacteraceae bacterium | reverse complement strand
GCCAAGTGAGCGTTGACGCCGTAAGAGATTCCTGCGGTGTGGGTGAGGAGGTCTTGAATGGTGATGGCGCGTTTGGCGGGGACGAGGGTGATGCCGGACTCGGTTTTTACGGCGACGGTGGTTTTGCTGAAAGACGGAATAAAGTGGCCGACGGGTTCTTTCAGGCCGATTTTGCCTTCTTCGACGAGGACCATGATGGCGGCGCTGGTGATGGCTTTAGTTTGGGAGGCGATGCGGAAAACGGTGTTTGTGGTCATGCGGCGACCGGCTTCTTTGTCGCTCCAGCCGACTGCGCGTTCGTAGACGGGTTTGCCGTTGTGGAGAACGAGGGCGACGGCCCCGGCGATTTTGTTTTGGTCGACGGACTGTTGGAGGAAGGTGCCGATGCGGGCGAGGCGCTCGGCGGAGAAGGCGGGATCTGCGACCGGTTGGGCGTAGCAGAGGGTGGTTAGGAGGGCGGGAAGGAGGAGGAGTTTTCGCATAGTCGATTCGCCCATGATACCCATTTCGACGGGGCACCCGACGGGAAACCGACCGAGTGAGGTCAGATGATCGAGCGCGGTAGGAGAGTAGGGGGTTCCCCCGTTGAAAAGGTAAACATCGCTTGGGCCGTCTGCCTATCGGCTTTCCTCCGCGATCATCTGAATCTCCACCAGCGCCGCTTCGGCCGTTGGTGGAATTTCGATCACCGTGCGCCGGCGGAGGGCTGGCAAAGCCGAATCCAAGCCTGCAAAATCGTCCAGGTTGCGCAGCCAGATCGTGGTCTCGACGACTTGCGCAAACCCCATGGAGTGACGCCGCAGTTGCTCTTCAATCATCGCCAACGCCTTTCGCGTCTGGCCGGTAATCTCGGGCGCGAACTTGCCATCGGACCCGCGGCCCGTCATGCCCGTGATGTATAGCCGCCGTCCCGCTTTCACGGAGTAGCTATGGATAGGAGATGTGTGTCCTTCACCCGCCGGACGGCCCGCACCCGAACCGCGAACGGCAATCGATTGCACCTGCAGGAGTTCACCCGGACGCACGGCGGTGGCGTGAATCGTCGCCCGGGCGGGCGGCGGGGCGGTAACGAAACGCTCGTAGACCTCGTTCAAGGCCGCGTATCCGGCGGGCTCGGCCAGATAGATCGTGGACAGCACCAAATCCGAAAACGAGAATCCGGCGGCTGCCAACACCGAATTCTGATTCGTCATCAGTTGCTCCGTCTGTTTCCCAACGGTTTCTCCTCTGCCCCTTACCGCCGAAAGGTACAGGGTACCCGCTGCCTCTGCGGCGGCGCTGGCTGGAAATGCCGGCTGAATTAATCGCCGCCCGCAGGACTTGCAGCCCACCGCGCTGATTTCCACCAGCCCGCCCGGCGTCCGCAGCCCCGCAATCAATTCGGTCCGTGCCGGAAACTGTTCCCCGAAGAAATCGCGATAACCCAGATCCACATCGGGCAGGTGTTTGGGGTCCGTTAGGTAGGCGGTGGTACTCAGAATGTCTTTCGGTTTAAGCTCCGTGGCGCGCAACGCCTGGAGCGTTTGTGCGCGGGCGGAGCGATTGCCGCCGCCTTTGCCCGAAGCATAGATGAGGCCCTTCGTTTCGGCGCGAAGCCGCTCAGCCGCCGCCAGCAGGATCGCGCGCCGCGGAATCATTTTTTTTGCAGTGCCGTCGGCGAACCGGGTGCGGCGGATTTCCGGGTCATGGCCGGTCCCTTAAACCGCACCACCATCACCTCAATCTGCGCCCCCACACGGCATCCCTCTTCCAAATGGCCCCCCACCGCGCCCAGCGCTTTGTTAGAGACAATCACGTGCAGATGGGGCTTGCCGTCGGCGATCATACCCGCCAGATTCAGAATCTCCAAGGGCTCCGTCAGGGTGGTCATCGATCCGTTTACGCCATGAAATTTGCAGCCGTCCAGATTCCCCACCGCATTCAGAACGGCGCCGTCTCGAATCCCTCTTTGTTCAAAGACAGCCAGCAGCGACTTCAGTACATCGTCATTCCTGTCCAGCCGTACCCACAGCACCTCCTTCACGTCGCCCCCGCCAAACACCTTGGGTAGTGGTGGCGCTGTTTCGGCGGCGGTGATCCCAAGCGCGGTCACAGCCATCAGGTAACTCAGTCTTTTCACGTAAATAACTCCTTAATCTCACCGCGTTTGATAAAAGTGGTCCCCGACATCGGCTCCACATACTCGAAGGCCCGCCCCGAAGGGGTGCCGTCAATCTTCTTTGACCAATCGATGCCGAGCGTCGAGTAAATGGTCGCCGTGACGTCCTCGGGGTACATGGGCCGGTTCTGATGCCAGCCAAAATTGGTGATCTTGCCGCCCTGTTCATCTGTTGCGCCAAGCAGCCGTCCGCCTTTCACGCCCGCTCCGGCGAAAAGGCCTGCGCGTACGGCTGGCCAATGGTCGCGGCCCTTAATATCGGTCAATTCGCCGGGCGTGCGGCCAAATTCGCCCATTGCCAGCACTAGTGTTTTCGACAGCAGCGTGCTGCCGTCCTTCGCCTTCATCCGCTTTAGGTCCGCGATCAGTGCGGCATACGCCGAATCGAGTTCAGAGCAGTTGGAGTAAAGCCCGCCCCGCATCCGTGGATCTTCCATGCGGCCGCCGTCCGACTTGCCGTAGATGTCGCCATGGTGATCCCATCCCCCCTGGTTCACCAGTATGTAGCGGACCCCCGCCCGCGCCGCCACCATGTTGCGCGCGATCTGGCAGGCGTCTCCGAACGGGGTGTTGCCGTAGCGTTTTCGTTCCTCGGGCTCCAACTGAAAAACCCCAGCCATTTGCGGCGATTTGATCATCTTTTCGGCGCTTTTGGAGAACGATTCCCACTCCCGGTAAAGCTTCGGGGAACCAGCGGCTTCCAACTGCCGCGATGTGTCAAAGGAGCGCAGAAAATCAAGCCGGCGGTTGAATCGCTCGCGATCCTTTTCGGCCAATAGAAACGGCATGCTGCCGCCCTTTCGCAGGTCGAGTGCCAGCGGCGCGGTGGAGCTATCCAGGAACCCCTCGCGGATCAACGTCCCGTTCACCGCGCCGGCCGGGAAATTCATCGAGACGAAAGGCGGCAGATAGTCTGTCTCCTTAGCCCTGCCAAGCGACTCATAGGCAATCACCGATCCAATGCACGGCAGTTCCTTAGCCCGCGCCGCCGTGAATGGATGGCCCGTCTGCAACCCATATTGAGCTAGATTATGGAGCGTCTCCCACGCAGCCATCGACCGGACCACGGTTACGTCATCCAATACGCCTGCCGTCCGCGGCAGCAATCCCATCGGCCAGCGATAGCCCTGGGGCAGGGTCCGGATATCCAGGTCTTGCGGCGTGAACTTGTACTCCTTCACGTCGAAGGTATCCATCTGGGAGGGACCGCCCACGAGGTTCAAGAAGACCACGCATTCGGCACCGCCCCTTGGCTCTACGCGTTCTCCGGCGGCTGCCCGCAATGGTGCGCTCGTCGTGCCCAACGCCGCTCCGGTGATCGATACCGCGCCTACCCGCCAAAAGTCTCGTCGTGTCAGGGGCGGAAAACCATTTGAAATGTGCATGATCTTGACTCCTATTGGCAAAACACAAAATCGATCCGATTGAGAAGGGCCCACAACAAATCTTCCGCGCCCTGCTCCGGTTGGTGCTCCAGCAGTTTCATCGCCTGGCTCTTCTCAAGCGGCTTGGGCAGGCGGCTGAGGGTAACCAGAAACAGTTCGTCAGCGACGTCAGCGTTGCTCTTCCGGGCGCTGCCGCGAAGTAGGTTTTCCAGCCGGCTTTTCGGCTGAACCTTGACTCGATTCAGCAGCAGATCGTGATTCATCAAACTCGCCGCCTGCACCACGCTGCTTCGGTCAGTCGGTGGATCTTCGCGATCCGTCTGCCCCCACTCCTGTAAGAGATTCCAAATGGACGCGTGGCTGGATGCGAAGTCCTGGTTGAAGGACGCCTCCATCACATAGCGGAAGGGCCGGTCCAGATCCTTTACTTTGAACTTTTCGTAGATACCGGTTGCGTCGGATACGGCGTCCCAGAACTCTTCGGCCGATAGACGTCTCGGCAGGTGACGCGCAAAGTAATGATCATGGCTTTCCTTCCACTCCGGTGAGCCCACCGAGGAAAGCTGATAGGCCCGGGAACTGACGATCAAGCGCATCAGATGCCGAAGGTCGTACTTATGCTGGCGGAAGTCTGCGGCCAGTGCGTTCAGTAACTCCGGATCTGACGGCTGAATGGTCCACGGAGCCGGGGGCGGGTTTGCCGGATCCTGCCGTGCCAGATCAAAGCCGAATGGCGGATCGACGATGCCTCGTCCCATCAGCTTCGACCATACGAGGTTTACCGTGGCGCGCGCGAACTGCGGATCGCTCGTCAGCATCCGCGCATAGGCCGCGCGCTCTCCCTCTCCGGGTCTAGTTCCCAATCCTTCGCCAGTCAATAGAAACGCCGGTTCCACCGCGGCCTTGTAACGAGGCAAGCGCACCAGGCTCTTTGTCCGCGGATCGTAACCCTTCTCGGAATCCTTCACCAGAAACTCGGGAATTCGGCCATACACCGGCGCTACATACGTCTTCCCAAAGAACGCCGCCTGCCGCCAAACGTCGGTCCTTTTCTTGCCCGCCAGCCATAGATTGATCTTCTCCAAATGGCCTCGGCCATCATGGCAGGAGATGCATTCCGTGTCCACACCAAGGAACAGCCGCGTCGTCCAGATTGCCAGTTCGTCACACGTGTCCTCATGGTTCAGTTCGGAGTAGCCGTCGCCGCCCATCACCCGATGCCGGGCCACAAAGTTCGCCGCCCCGTTTGTCCACGTCGAAATCGCGTTCGCAGTGATTAAGTCGCGCACAAACTCGTCATACGGCACGTTCAGTTCCAGCGACTTGTAGATGTGATCGTGAAAGCTATTGATGCCGGAACTCAGTTGTTCGTTGTTTCGGAACAGGTCGTTGAAAAACGTCGTCCAACGATCCAAAAATGGCCCCACTCGGGGGGCCCGCCGCCCCATTCCCCTGGTGGGGAGGGCGGGGAACAACGAATCAATCAGCTTGTCGCGTTTGTCCGGAGTCGGGTCGGCTATGAAACGGCGGATCCCCTCCGCGCTCGGCAAACGGCCTGTCAGATCCAGGGTGACTCTGCGTAGAAATTCCGTATCGGACGTAACTGACGCATGCGGGATGTGATCCTTCGCCATCCTGCCGAAAATGTGTTCGTCAATCAGGTTCTGGCCGCCCGTCTGCCCCGCCATCACAGCGCCAAACAACATCAACATCGCTAATCGGATCATCATGATCTTTCCCTCCGCGGATCAAAAAATGAGTTTCAGGCCCAACTGCACAACGCGCGCGTCGCGCGACCGCGTGATCGTTCCGAACGTGCCGCTGCGGTTCTTGTTGTCCGCGCCCGGTACAAAGGTGGTATCCGGTGCCAGCAGGTTCGTGTGATTGGCGAAATTGAATGATTCGGCACGAAACTGTAGCGCCACCCGCTCTGTAACCAGCGTCGTTTTCAGCAGCGAAAAATCGAGGTTGGTCGTTCCCGGTCCCCGCACATCGGGCAGCAGCCGCGAGACGTTTCCAAATGTGAAGTCGGGCGGATTCACAAACTGGCTGGTGTCGAACCACCGGGCGGCGGTGCGTTGACCGGTGGGCAGCGCTGCCGAAACGCCGGTGGAATTGGGGCGATCGGCCAATAGGTTATTGGCGCCGCGAACCCGCAATGGTGTGCCGCTCTGCAGCGTCAGCACGCCGTTCAACTGCCAGCCGCCAATCACGCGGCTAATCGCGGCATTGCCGGACGCAAATCGCTTGCCCTTGCCGAACGGTAACTCGTAGACGCTGCTGAACACGAACCGCCCAGCGGAGTCAGTGGCTTCGATGGAGCGTTCCCGCCGCCGGTCGAATTTCCCGTTCTGATTGTCCAGGGCATTGACCAGTTCGGAGCCCGCAAAGCCGAAGCCGTTGATGCCATCGCTGATCAGCTTGCCAAACGTGTAGGAAGCCAGCATCACAAAGCCCGAAGACATCCGCTTCTCCACATTGAACAAAATCGAGTGATAAGTGGAGCTGGCGTCATGTGGATTATTCACGGTGATGCGGTTGTAGTAAGGAAATGGCCGCAGCGACTGCTGGCGTGTAATGGTGGGTCCGCCAAATGCGCCGGGCACCTTGCCGGCAAATGGATTGGGTACATTTACCAACAGGTCCCGGCCCAGCGACAGGTACTTCGGATCCAGTTGGTTGTAGTCGTAGCCGCCGCCTAAAAGCTTAGTGCCCTTGTTGCCCGAATACCCAACTTCAATCAAATACTGGCCCGGCAACTGCTGTTGCAACGTGAGCGTCGATTGCTGGGAATACGGCGTGCGATTCCCGATTTCGTCGATCGTGACGTTTTGGCTGAGGAATCCGCTCGGGCCCAGCTTGGCACCCACCGGCGCCTGCACGGCAAACGGAAACCCGTCCTGCAGCCGGAAGGCTGCCACATCCAGATTCCCGCCCGGCGCGGTGTATACCGTGCTGTTGCCCTTGTAGCCCAACGCGCCGAAGCTGTTCGAGTAGTTGAACGTCAACGGCGAATAAATTCCGTAGCCCCCCCGCAATACCGTCCGCCCTCTGCCGAACACATCCCAGGCAAAGCCTACCCTGGGCGCGATGTCGTTGTAATCCGGATTGATCACCGTGCGACCGAAGTCCACTCCGGCAAACTCCAGCCGCCCCGGCAAAC
>JBKJLJ010000243.1:0-5380 GCA_046597015.1 Bryobacteraceae bacterium | reverse complement strand
GTTCCAGGCCGCCAATCTTTCGCTCGTCGTCCGGAACCGCTTCGGCCTGCGACACGCCCTCCATCGGGCCCTCCAAGCCGCCATCTGCCTCGTCGTCTGGAACCAACACGGCCGCGTCCTCGCCGCCGGCGGCTACACGTACAAAGCCTTCTGGGACGAATGCGATCACCTCTTGGCCGAGGTCCAACAGCGAAGTCAGCGCGCCGTGCGCAGCCGCTGCGCCGACACCTTCGCCGCCTGAGCCTTGTTGACCTCTCCCAGCCGGAAATACACCTGCGCCAGCAGCGCGTACGGTTGCGGATTCTCCGGGTCCAGCTGCGTCGCTTCCTCCAGCGTGGAGGCCGCTTCTGCCGCCTTCCCCATGGCCAGATAGGCCCGGGCTAGCCCTACCCGCGCCAGCGTATAGTCGGGGCGAATCCGTATCGCCTCCAAAAACGAACTTACCGCCGCAGCGTGCCGGTCCTGTCGAAACAACGCATCCCCCCGGTAGTAGTGCGGCTCCTCGTACGTTGGGTCCAACCGAATCGCCTGGTCAAAATACGGCATCGACTGCTGCCATTGCCCTCCGCGGTGGAGATCGTAACCAGCCTCGAACTGCACTCGCGCCGAGTCCGGATACCGCTCCAATGCTCGCTTCACGAGCGACGCCGTCTCGACCGTGTCCCCCAACGCCCGCCTAGCCGCAATCACCATCAGAAACATCGCCTCGCTATCCAGAGCCCCGTCGCTCACCGTCACGACATCCCGAAAACGCTTTGCCCGCGTATACTCCACCGCCATCGCCTGCCGCAGCTTACTGTTCGCTGGCTGCACCGCCAGCGCCTTCCGCCACCACGTAATTGCCTCCGCGCTCTTCCCCTGTCGGGAGGAAGCCGACCCCGCCAAATACAATGCGTTGAACTCCCCCGGTTGCGCCCACGCCGCTCGGGCAAACCATCCCACCGCTTCCGCGTCCCGCTTCTGTTGCCACGCCATAAACCCTAAATTGAATAGCGACGGGTAGTGGTTCGGAGCCGTCGCCAGCGCCTTCCGCCACACCGCCGCCGCCTCCTCCATCCGCCCCGCCGCCGCCAGTTCGCGGCCCTGCTCGGCCAACTCGTCCGCCCCCGCCTGCCACAGCCAAAACGCCAACACCCAAACCATCACTGGCCCGCCTCCAGCGTCAACACCTGGTTCCCCGCCACGTCGACCCGCTCCGTCGTCCGCCCGTCCGGCCACACCACCTTCACCTTCTCCGCCCCCTTCGCCAGACCCAAGCCAAACGACAACCGCCGGCCGTTGTGCGACAGAAAGCTCGACTGGCTCGTCAGCGTTTGCGCCTGGCTCCGGCCCCCCGCCGTCACCGTCACCACCGCACCCATCGCCTGTCCAGCCAGCCGCACTTGCAGCCATCCGTTCCCGCTGCGGCTCTCGTTCCGCAACAACGTCGGCCCACCGTTCATGTTCATAATCAGCACGTCCACGTCGCCATCGTTGTCAAAATCGGCAAACGCCGCCCCCCGGCTCGACGCCTTCTCCGTCAGCCCCGCCGCCACGGAAACGTCCTCAAATCGCCCTCCCCCCAGGTTGCGGTACAGCAGACGCGGGTTACGGTACTCACCCTTCAACTCCGGGAAAACATGCCCATTCACCTGGAAAATGTCCAACCACCCATCGTTATCAAAGTCCACAAAACCTGCACCCCACCCCACATACTGCGGGTTCACCGCCAGGCCCGCCTTCATCACGACGTCCTCAAAAATCCCGGCTCCAATATCGCGGTAAAGGTTCGGATAGTCGCCCGCGAAGTTGGTCTTGAACAGGTCCAGCCGGCCGTCGTTGTCGAAGTCCCCCGCCGCGATTCCCATCCCGCCCTGTTCGTTGCCGTGCTCGCTGAAAGCCACCCCCGTCTCCGCTCCTAACTCGGCAAACTTCCCGTTGCCCAGGTTCCGCAGCAGCAGGCTTGGCGACGAATCCCCCGCTACATAAAGGTCGGTCCACCCGTCCTGATTCAGGTCCGTCGCCATCACCGTGAAGCCATAGAAATCCTTCCACTCCTCCACCGCCGTAAACGTCCCGTCCCCGTTCCCCTTGTACAAAGTTAGCCCCCCAAACGGCAGTCCGCGAGGACCGCAAAAGACCGGCATCCCCTTCCATTGGCAGTTCGGCGCCGCCCCCGCCTTGGGCGTCTTCGCCAAGTCAAATGCTACATAGCGCGCCACCGCCAAATCTAAATGTCCATCCCGGTCATAGTCCAGAAAGGCGCAGCCCGTGCTCCACTCTTTCCGGTCCGGCCACGCCTCCGCGCGAAACCCGCCTTTGCCCGTGTTCCGATACAGCACGTTCGCGCCCCAATAGGTCACGAACAGCTCGTCAAACCCGTCCCCGTCCACATCGCCCGCGCACACCCCATTGCCCCAACCCGTCCGCTGCATCCCGGCCTTGGCAGTCACGTCGATAAATCGCCCGTGGTCATTCCGAAACAGATAGTTCCCTCCCGCTGCCGGGCTCCCCAGCGCCGAACCGTTCACTAAGAAAATGTCGTCCCAGCCATCGTTGTCGAAGTCGGTGAACGCCACCCCCGTTCCGTTCGCTTCCACAATGTACCGCTTCGTCGTCTCCCCTCCACTCACGAACCGGGCCCGCAGTCCTACCTCCGCCCCAACGTCCTGGAACGTTACCGGGAACGGCCTTCCGCTCGCCGCCGGTCGAGCTATCGGCGCGGCACCCTGCGTCGCCATGCCCTGGGCCATCGCCTCAACCGCCCCAAACAGCAACCACAATCCAATCGCCTTGCTCACCTCTCCCAGTTTGCAGCATCCGAATGTGAAATAATAGCAGCGCTCAATTCTTATGAGCTGGAGGTCCTCGCTTGATCAAATCAACACTTCTCGTCTTCCCTCTCATCGCCAGCGCCTTGTTCGCGCAAACCACCAACGCTACCCTCGTCGGCACCGTCGTTGACCCCCAAACCAGCATGATCGCCGGGGCGACCGTCAACGTCAAAGACAAAGGAACCGGCGTCCTGCGGTCCGTCAAAACCGATGGGGCCGGAGCCTTCCGGGTCTTTCCTCTGAACCCGGGCAAATACGAAGTCTCCGCGACCATGCCGGGCTTCAAGACCAAGGTCCTTCCGGAAGTCATCCTCGAAATCGCCTCGGTCGTCAAGGTCGATTTCGCCCTTGAAGTCGGTCAAGTCACTGAAACCGTCGAGGTCACCGCCTCCGCCGCGATCCTCCAAACGCAGGAGTCCTCCGTGGGCGGCACTGTCACCGGCGCTGAACTTTCCCGCCTACCGGTCAACGGCCGCAACTACACCCGCCTGATTTTGCTCATGCCCGGCACCAGCGACCAGGGCGGTTCTCAATCGCAAGGGACCTTCTCGGGAACTCAGCTCGTCTCCATCAATGGCCAACGCCGGCAGGATAATAACTATACCGTCGACGGCGTCGACAACAACTTCCAAATGATGAACTCCCCGGGCGCCTCACCGCCCATGGACTCCATTCAGGAGTTCCGCGTCCTCAACAACACTTCGGCTGAGTTTGGCCGCTCCTCCGGGGCCAACGTCAACATCGCCACCAAATCCGGTACCCGCGATCTGCACGGTTCCGCCTACGAGTTCCTCCGTAACGACAAGTTCGACGCCAACGACTTCTTCGCCAACCGCCAAGGCATCGGCAAAGTCCCGTTCCGCCAGAATCAATACGGCGTTTCCGTCGGCGGTCCCCTCGTCCTGCCGAAGATCTACAACGGCCGCGACAAGACGTTTTGGTTCGCCAGTTGGGAAGGCTTTCGCCTGCGCCGCGGCGGCACCGCCATCACCACCTTCCCCGTCGCCGAAGAGCGCAACGGGGACTTCTCCGGCCAGCCACGCACGATCTACGACCCCTTCACCGGCCGGCTCGATCCCCAGGGCAACATCCTCCGCGATCCGTTCGCTGGAAATCGCATCCCTACGGCCCGGATCAGCCCCGCCATCAAAACGTTCATGGACGTCATGGCCCCTCTCCCGAACATCGCTGGCCTAAAGCAGAATAACTACATCAACACCGCTGGCCGCTCCAACAACCGCGATGCCGTCGTCCTCCGTGGGGATCACAACTTCTCCTCAAAGGACATCGTCAACATCCGCTACCTTCGCCAGCGCGTCGGCGAGTTCGTCCCCAATGCCAATCCGAACCTCTACGCCGAGAATCGCTTCGATGTCGAAAACGTCGCGGCCGGCTGGACCCATATCTTCAATTCCACCACTGTTCTTGATGTTCGCTACGGCTACAACAAGCCGAACATTCCGGGCGGAACGATTAACAAAGCGATTACTCGGGGCGAGTTCTTAGATCGCACGGGCATCAAGATGTATCAGCGGGAAGTCTTGTACGACCCCATTCCAACTTTGAGCGCCGTTGGCGAATTCGCTGTAGGTGGCGGTGGCGGGATCACTGGTGACAAAATCAATCAATGGATCGCCAACCTCTCTCAGACCAGAGGTCGCCACAGTTTGAAGATTGGTGCCAATATCACCAAGCGCATCTTCAACACCAACACCTCGAACCCCATGAACGGCAACGGCGACTTCGACCGCCGGCTGACCTCGCTGTTCTCGAACAACAACTCGGGCCATAGCACCGCTACGATGCTCCTTGGCACCCCGACCGAAATTCGACGCAGCTCTGGCAATACCCTGACCGACGCCCACGTCACCGCCAGCCAAGCTTACTTCCAGGACGACTGGCGGGTCTCCAACAAGCTCACGGTCAATCTCGGCATTCGCTGGGAGTTTGCCAATCCTCCCTACGATTCAACGGACCGGCTGGGCAACCTCCTCGTGACTCGTGACGCGACGACCGGTCGATACACCGGCAACCTGATGTGGGCCACCACGAACCCCGCCGTTAACCCCGCGACGGGCAAGGCCAACGATGGGCCCAACCAACGCGGATACGGCCGGTCTCTAAAACGGTCGAACTATCGCGACTTCGCACCGCGCATCGGTATCGCCTACCAGCTCGATTCGAAGACGGTCATTCGTACCGCTTATGGCATCTTCTACAACTCCACCTTCGTCCAGGAGTTGCAGGACCTGCGCAAGTTCTGGCCCTACACCCCGCAAGAGTTGTTCGTCGCCAACACCGGCACCACCCCGGACCTGCTGATCACCGACGCCGCCAAGGCCGGTACCGTCAGCATCGGTGGCTGGTCGCAGAACCCGGAAAATCGAACCCCTTACTCCCAACAATGGAACTTCACCGTCCAGCGTCAAGTCATGAACGATCTTGCCATCGACATCGGCTACGTCGGCAACGTGAACAAACGCCAAATCGGCTACAGCGCGTTGAACACTGCGCCCGTTCCTGGACCCGGCCCCGTCAATCCGCGGCGCTTAATGCCTGAGTTCGGG
>JBKJLJ010000110.1:0-5224 GCA_046597015.1 Bryobacteraceae bacterium | reverse complement strand
ATCGCGAGAAGTATGCGATTCAGCAGATCTTGAAATTCTATGACCGGCAGCCGACCGACTACGCGGATTACTTCCTGGCCGCGTGGCGGTTTCAGTATCGCGCCGCGCTGGGCAAGGCGAGCAGTACGCTGGCGGGGCTGGCGGCCGAGGCGAAGCTGAGCCCGAAGTATTTGCCGATGGTGTCGGGGATCCTGAACGAGAAAGACGCGGTGGGCCCGGTGGCCAAGTTGCAGACGATGTTTCGCGCGCTGCCGACGCCGGCGGCGAATGCACCGGAGGCGGTCCGCAAAGAGTGCGTGGCGATGCGTGATTTTGTGGTGCGGATCCGAAACCACACGGCGATGCAGTTTGCAGCGCCCTTGGTTAAGGGCTTGCCGGCGGGATCACAGCCGCTGTTGAATTGGAAGCTGAAGCAGTTTTCGCTGCACCACCGGGATAGCGAGCCGAAGTTTTTGGTGCTCGATACCGACCCGCCGGCGGTGGCGCCGACGATTCCGCGCTTTGCGGGATTGCATCAGGAGGCAGCGCCGCGCTGGGCGGCGGTGACGGCGAAGGCTCGGATGGGGGATGCCGATTTGGTGATTCCGGCGGCCGAGCGGGCCCGTTATGAAGCGGCTTTTCAGCGCTTGGCGTCGGTTTTTCCGGATAAGTTTTTCGTGCGGGAGCGGGGCCGTTACTGGCCGGACGAGACGACGGATATAGGACGCTTCCTGAGCGCTGGTTATCACAGTGTCCTTGGCTTTTACCGCGACGATACTCCGCTGTCGGAATTGATTTTGGACGAGAAGGCGGATCGGGAGTTGAAGGCCCTCTGGGACCAGTTCGATTTCATTGCACAATTTACAGATCGTACGTGGGTGCAGTATTTCTTCAACCAGAGCGGCGAGGTGGACGGCAAAGGTGCGGAGTCGGCTTCGCCGCGGCCGGTGGATTATCCGCTGCACCACCCGGCCGTGATTGGGAAAATGCGGGACGCTTACTTGGCCAAGGCGGCGGCGGACCCGAAGAATGACCCCGTGGCGCCCCAGGCGATTCGGGAGCATTTTGATGGAATCAATGCGACGCTGCGGCGCCTCGAGAAGATGCGGGCGGACGGCGAACCGAAGCAGATGTTGACGTTGCATCGGTTTACGGAGCGGGCTTACCGTCGACCGGTGACGAAGGCCGAACGGGACGGAATGGTGGCGTATTACCAGAAGCTGAGGGAGAAGAATGGGCTGACGCACGAAGACGCGATCCGCGATTGCGTAGTGAGCGTGTTGATGTCGCCCGACTACCTGTATCGGCTGGATCTGGTGGAACCCACGGTGCGGATGGTGGCGGCCAAGGGAGCCCCGGCGCAGGCGCTTTCGAGTTATGCGCTGGCTAGCCGGTTGAGTTACTTCTTATGGTCGAGCATGCCGGATGATGAGTTGTTGGCGCATGCGGCGGCGGGGGACTTACGGAAGCCGGAGGTGCTGCTGGGGCAGACGCGGCGGATGTTGCAGGACGAACGGGCGAAGGGGATGGCGACCGAGTTCGGGGGGAATTGGTTGGATTTCCGGCGGTTCGAGAACAACAACTCGGTGGACCGGGAGCGGTTCCCGAAGTTCAACAACCAACTGCGCGAGGCGATGTTTCAGGAGCCGGTGCGATTTCTGCAGAACGTGATCAATCGGAATCTGCCGATATTCGATTTACTGTACGGGAAGTACACGTTTGTGAACCCGACGCTGGCGAAGTATTACGGCATGCCGGAGGTAAAGGGGACGGACGAGACTTGGGTGAAGGCGGAAGACGCGGCGAGCCATCAGCGCGGAGGGCTGCTGCCGATGGCGGCGTTTTTGACGCAGAGCTCCCCGGGGTTGCGGACGAGTCCGGTGAAGCGGGGGTATTGGGTGGTGCGCCGGGTGCTGGGCGAAGTGATTCCGCCTCCGCCGCCGGTGGTGCCGGAGTTGCCTCATGACGAGGCGAAGTCGGATACGCCGCTCCGCGAAGTGTTGGCACAGCATCGGGCGAATTCGTTGTGCGCGGGCTGCCATGCGCGGTTTGATACTTTCGGCTTGGCGCTGGAAGGCTATGGGCCGGTGGGCGAAGCGCGGACGACAGATTTGGCGGGACGGCCGGTGGATACGACGGCGGTGTTTCCGGGTGGCAGCCAAGGGTCGGGGTTGGAGGGCATCATCAGTTACATCCGTCAGCACCGGCAGCCGGATTTCGTGGATAATTTGAGCAGGAAGTTGGTGGCGTACGCGCTGAACCGTTCGTTGCAGCTTTCCGATGAAGCGGTGGTGGACCAGATCAAGGCGACGCTGCCGAAGAGAGAGTACCGCTTTCAGTCGATCATTGAGACGATTGTGGCGAGCCCACAGTTTTTGAATCGGCGGAAGCCGGAGACGCCCCAAGTACAGCAGAGTAAAGGCGAATAACATGCCCCCAACGACGACAGGAAAGATCCAGAATTCGATTTCGCGGCGGACGGTTTTGCGCGGGGCTGGATGCGCGGTGGCGCTGCCTTGGCTCGAGTCGCAGCATGCGTTGGCGGACATGCCGCCAGCCTCGGCTTTCCCGAAGCGCTTTGGGACGATGTTTCTCGGGAACGGCATCAACGAGGACCATTGGAGCGCGTCCGGTACAGGCGCGGAGATGAAGCTAAGCAAGACGCTGCAGCCGCTCGAGCCGTTGAAGCAGAAGATCAATGTGATTGATGGCTTGTTCATCAAGGCGTTGACCGGCCAGGGCATTCATCCGGGGCAGACGGGGAGCTTGCTGTCGGGCGCACGAATTTCGCGGGGCGCGATTATCCACTCGGGAACGAGCGTGGACCAGATGATTGCGAATCGGACGGGGACAGACACGCCGCAGTCGAGCATCGTGTTGGCTTGCGAGCAGCCGATGACGGGTTACCATGAGACGAATTTCTCGATGGCTTACAGCTCCCATATCTCCTGGCAGAGCCCGGAGTCGCCAGTACCGGTGGAGGTATACCCGTCGCTGGCATGGGACAACCTGTTCGACAACCGGGGGAGCTTGCTGAATATCAGCGTGCTGGATCGGGTGAAGAGCCGGGCGGAAGAGTTAACCCGGAAGATCTCTTCGACGGATAAGAGCAAGTTGGACGAGTATCTGACGAGCGTACGGGAAGTGGAGAAGCGCGTCGAGGGGATGCGGAAAAACAAGGACGGGGCCGAGGACGCGGCGAAGGCGAAGAACGCCGTGGCGGCGACGATGGATCGGCCGGCGAACGGCTTGCCGGAGGATCTGCGCGACCATGCCCGGCTGATGTGCGACATTATCGCGATTGCCTTTCAGACCAACCGGACCAAGGTTGCTTCGTTGATCATCTCGCGGGACCTGTCGGCAATGTACTATCCGTTTTTGGAAGTGAAGGAAGGCCACCACGCTGCTTCGCACAACAACAGTTCGGACGGGTACGAACGGATTGCGCGTTTTCATGTAAGCCAGTTTGCTTACCTGGCGACGAAGTTGGACAGCATGAAGGAGGGCAACGGGACGGTGCTGGACAATACTTGCCTGATGTTCCTTTCGAACCTCTGGATTGGCCGGAAGCACGACAATTTCCGATTGCCGTTAGTGCTGGCGGGTGGCTTATGCGGGACGCTGGAGACGGGGCGGACGCTGAACTATTTGAAAGAGGGCGAGGAGAAGCGGAAGATGTGCAGTTTGTATCTGTCGCTGATGGATCGGTTCGGGGTGAAGCTGGATCAGTTTGGCGACGCGACGACGCGGCTCGAACGCTTGTAAGCCAGCAGGTTTTGTTGCAACTGCCGTGGGGGAGGGCCCGTTGTGGCGGCTGGCTGAATCCCCCGGGCTCCCTATTGCATTGCCCAACGCCTATTCAATCTCGGAATCCCGAGGGACGCGCACGGTTCGCTCCTGGCATAATGCACTGAACCGCCGGATGCGGATCCGCATGTCTGGTGGTGTGGCAGGGGGCCGCGAGTCCTCTCCTCATTCCAATGCGACAGGGCCGCCAGCTCGGACCGCATTCCTCCAAGCCAGCCCTAAGCTAAGCCCCAAGGCAACTGCCGCAATAGCGGAAAGGGCCTCACCGGTAACCCCCGAACCGTCAACTCTGCTTCTCGCCCACCCCTCACTCGTAACTCGTAGTGGTCCCGCGCCTCCCCCCCCTCTTGTGTACTGAAGAAAAGGACCCCGCTAACCCACCGGATGTCCTCCAAGGCCAGCGGCCGGCCAATCTCGGCCTCCACGCCCGTGATGTTGCCCTCTCTGTCCGTTCGCACCACTCCGGAACGTAGGTATCCGCTCAGGCTCCCTCGATCTCGAATCTCTAGCTCGGTGAACCGCCGGCCATGATAGTCCGCAGACCAGAGGCCGGCCACGCGGACTTCGATCCGTCCGCTCGCCCACAGCAACCATGCTCGTCGCCCCAGTGCCATATCCTCGACTATGCACTTGGCATTCCATCCTGTAACTGCATGATTAGGCGCGCCCGGGCGCGCCTTCTACCGTGCTCGGAGAACACACTGTGGCCTTAGCCGCCCCTACCCCGCCTATTGTCCTTTCCGTTCCAAGGGCACATCGCACTGGCAACAGTCGCTACAGCGCAAACATTTTTGGCAACGGTGCAGTTCGCAAGCGTCTTTCGTACACCACGCACACAATTCTCGCGACGGCTCTGCGCAAATGCTGCAACGGAAGGTCAACGTAACTGGATTCATGGCTTCTCCGGCTTCTCCGGCTTCGGCGGCACCGGCGCTCTCTTTTGGATTGGCGGAGGCTGCTTGCTCAGAATCCCGCGGCAACGCTGAGCTTCGGCATCAACGATTTGAAACTCCGCTTCCCGTACCGCTGCCAGATCTTTTAGATATTGCTCCAGGAACTGCCGATTCGCGGCGTTCTCGTCGGCGATTCCCGATAAGAGGTCGCCGATGGCCGGGTTCTGATAGCGGCGAACCCCCGTCGACAGAGAGCCCAACATCTGCTCCATCGTCTGGAGCCGGAAGTACGTATCCATGGCGTAGGTGACCCGATTGGGATCTTTCGAAAGCCGATCGGCGGATGCTTGTAAATATTGAAGCGCCCGCCTGGTGCTCTGCAACTGCTGTACGTAAGCCGCAGGAGCGCCCGCTTCTTGCCACGCTTGGGGATTCAATTGCGCCAATATCGGGTCCAGGCGGTTGGCGTTCGAAACCATTGCCGTCAGCTGCTTTCGCGTCTCCCACTCCGGCGGCAAACCGGCCGACGGAGTCTGCCCCCAAAC
>JBKJLJ010000065.1:0-12878 GCA_046597015.1 Bryobacteraceae bacterium | reverse complement strand
TTCGGGGTGCGGGGTTTGCGCGGTGGACTACCGGTTGGCACCGGAGCACGCGTTTCCGGCGGCGTTTGACGATGGGGTGGCGGCGGCGGAGTGGCTGGCTGGGCGGGTGGACTGGATGGCGGTGGGGGGAGATAGCGCGGGCGGCGGGTTGGCGGCGGGCCTGGCGATCTCCGGAACCGCGTTCCGCTGGCAGATGCTGTTTTACCCGATGCTGGACGCCAGGAGCCGACAGGCGGTGCCGGAGGGGCCGTGGCCGAACGCGGCGGATATGCAGCGCGGATGGGCGGTGTATGCCGATGGATATCGCGACGATCCACGGGTTTCGCCGTTGTTGGCGGAAGATTTTGGGTTGTTTCCGCCGACGTATTTGTTGACGGCGGAAATCGATCCGCTGCGGGGGGAGAACTTGGCTTTTGCGGCCAAGTTACGGGTGGCCGGGGTTGCGCTGGAGCACCATGACTACGCGGACATGGTGCACGGGTTTGCGTTGATGACGGGCGAGTTTGCCCAAGCCCGGGAGGCGGTTGCGAGTGCCGCGGCGGCCCTACGCGTCGCCTTCGCCGGGCGCTAGGAAGAGGTTCTTTTCGAGGCCGTGCTGCCTTTCGTAGAGGTCACGGTAGCGGCCTTCGATGGCGAGGAGTTCGGGGTGGGTGCCGCGTTCGACGATTTCTCCGGCTTCGACCACCAGGATCTGATCGGCCTTGCGGATGGTCGACAAACGATGGGCTATGACGAACGTCGTCCGGCCCTTCATGAGGAAGTTGAGCCCCTCTTGAATTAGCGCTTCGCTTTCACTGTCGAGCGAACTGGTGGCTTCGTCGAGGATGAGAATGCGCGGGTCGGCGAGAATGGCGCGGGCGATGGAAACGCGCTGGCGTTGGCCGCCGGAGAGTTTTACGCCGCGTTCGCCAACGATGGTTTCGTATTTTTCGGGGAATTTTTCGCAGAACTCGTCGACGCGGGCCATTTTGACGGCGCGCATGACGTCCTCGTCGGAGGCTCCAGGTTTGGAGAAGGCGATGTTCTCCCGGACCGTGCCGTCGAAGAGGAAGGTCTCCTGGAGGACGACGCCGATTTGAGTTCGGTAGCTGGATAAGATGGCGGTGGAAAGATCGACGTCGTCGATCGTGACGCGCCCGGAGTTCGGCACGTAGAACGCCGCGATGAGACCGATGGTGGTTGATTTGCCGGAGCCGGAGGAGCCGACGAGGGCGGTCATGGTGCCGGGCAAAGAGACGAAGCTAACGTGGTGAAGGACGGGTTTGTTCTCTTCGTATTGAAAGGTAACGTCTTCAAAGCGAACTTCGCCCTTGATGGGCCCGAGGGCGACGGTGCGGCGGGGGTCATCCTGCTCGCGGGGTTCATTCAGGATTTCGCGGGTTCGTTCGAGGCCAGCCAGGGCTTCGGTTAACTGGGTGCCGATATTCACGATTTGAAAAACGGGGGCGATCAGGAAGGCTAGGAATGCCGTGAAGGTGACGAAGCCGCCGAGGGTGAGGGTACCGGCGATGATCTGGCCTGCTCCCATCCACATGACGAGAGCTCCGACGACGCCCATTAGGAGTGTGGCCGAGAGCGCCAGCAGCGAAGCGCCGCTAAGCGACTGCAAGATGTTGTTGAGGAGGCGGTCGGCGCCTTTGCGGAAGACCTGCTCTTCGCGCTCTTCGGCGTGGTAGCCCTTAATGACGCGGGCGCCGCCGAGCGATTCGGTGAGCCGACCGGTGACTTCGCTCTGGATTACGCCGCGTTCCTTGAACATGGGCCGCAGTTTCTTGAACGCGCTTTGCAGGATGGCGGTGAAAACGAGCACGACGCCGAGGGCGACGAGGGTCATCTTCGGGCTGATAGAGAGAAGAATGAAGAGCGAAAGGATTGCGGTGAGGAGTCCGCCGATGAGCTCAACAAGGCCCGTGCCGACGAGATTGCGGACGCCTTCGACGTCGTTCATGATGCGGGATACGAGGGCTCCGGATTTATTGGCGTCGAAATAGCTAATGGGGAGCCGACCGACGTGCGCCTGGACTTTGCCGCGCATTTCGGCGATGAGCCGTTGGGCGGCTTTCGAGAGCAACTGGGTGAGCGAATACGAGGTGGCCGATTGAATTGCCGTGGCCAGGAAGACGGCCGCGATCAACGGTTCTAGCTTGTCGTATTGCTTTTTTCCGAGAATGTCGTCGATCAGATAGCGGGTGGACGCGGGCAGAACAAGCCCGGCTGTACGGCTGATCACGATGAGAACTAAACCGAGGGCGAGCGCGGCGCGACGAGGCTTGACGAGGGCCCAGATGTCGGGCCAGAGAACGCGGAAGCGGACCGGGGTCGGCTTCTTCGAAGCGGGTTGCATTAGCGATTTGATCCTCTACCCGAGAGTTTAGCGGACGGGTGCAAGTATTTTCGTCCTTTTCGGGATATTCTAAATGAAGGTACCTAGATGAAAGCTTTTCAGTTTGTTGGACTTAGCACTGCCGCACTTTTTTCTGCATTGCTTATGAACGGCCAAACGCCGACCCCGAAAAAGGCGGCTCCCGCGCCGGCCAAGCCGGCTGTGGCCGCCGAGAAACCAGCCCCAGTGGCGGCTCCGAAGCCCGCGGCCGCTGCCGCGGCGAAGCCGGTCGCAGCGGCAAAACCGGCCGCCGCAGCCAAGCCTGTCGCCACCGCCAGCGACCCGGTGGTGATCCAGATTGGTTCAACCAAAGTGACCAAGAGCGAGTATGAAGGATTTCTCGCCGGATTGCCCGACCAGATTAAGACCCAAGCTTCCGGCCCGAACAAACGGCGGGTGGCGGAGCAGTACGCCGAACTCAAGATGATGGCCATGGAAGCGCGGAAGCGGAAAATGGACCAGGATCCGAAGACCAAAGCCCAGATTGCCTTCCAGATGGACCAGATGCTGGCGTCCAGCTTGTTCAAAGAAATTTCGGACAAGATTAAGATCGACGAAGCCGAGATTAAAGCGGCGTACGAGAAGACCAAGGGAGAGGCTGAGGAAGTTAAAGCCAAGCATATTCTGATTCGGTTTGAAGGTTCGCGCGTTCCGCTGAAGGAAGGCCAGAAGGACCTGAAGAAAGAAGAATCTTTGGCGAAGGCGAAAGAGTTGAAGGCTAAGATCGACGGTGGCGGCGACTTTGCGGCGCTGGCCAAGGCCGAGAGCGACGACGCTGGTTCCGGCGCGGCGGGGGGCGATTTGGGGTTCTTTGCCAAGGGCCAGATGGTTCCTCAGTTTGAGCAGGCGGCGTTTTCGCAGCCGATCGGGAAAGTGGGAGAGCCGGTGGAGAGCCCCTTCGGCTACCACTTGATTCTGGTGGAAGAGCGGCGGTCAAAAGGGCTTGAAGATGCTCGTAAGAGCATTGAAGAGAAGCTGCGGCCAGAGATGGCAAAGAAGCAGGTTGATGCGATCAAGCTGCTGACGCCGATCGTGCTTGACGATACTTACTTCGGTAAATAGTCGGTGTAACCCTGGGCTCCCGGCGTATAGAAAGTTGACGCGTCGGGAGTGGCCAGGGGGGCGTCAGAGGCGAGGCGGGCGGGGAGATCGGGGTTGGCGATGAAGGCGACGCCGAAGACGGCGGCGTCAGCTTGGCCGGAGGCGAGCAAGGCGGTGGCGGCTTCTTTCGTGAGTCCGGCACCAGCGAGATAGGAGCCGGCGAAGAGGGGCCGGAGCAGGGCGTGGAAGTCTGGGGTGGGAACCGTCTGGGCGACGTGGAGATAGGCCAGTCCGAGGCCGCTAATGGCGCTTACGAGCGTCGAATAGGTTTCTGCTGGGTTATCGTCCGCCAGGTCGTTGAAAGGCATGGCGGGGCTGATTTTGATGCCCACCTTGTCGCCGCCGGCTACCGTGATCATAGCCGTGAGCGCCTCGATGACGAAGCGGGTGCGGTTGACGGCGGAGCCGCCGTAGGCGTCGGTCCGGTGGTTCGTGCTGGAGGAGAGGAACTGCATGGGCAGGTAACCGGAGGCGGCATGGAGTTCGACGCCATCGAAGCCGGCGGCCAGGGCGTTGACGGTGGCTTGGCGGAACTCTTCGATGATGCCGGGAATCTCGCTGGTTTCGAGGGCGCGCGGGGTTTCGAGAGGGATCATGCCAACGCCATCGATCCAGGTCTGGACGTTGGGAAGAACGGCGGAGGGGGCAATGGCCGGGCCGCCGCCGGGGAGGAGTTGGGGATGGGCGATGCGGCCGCAGTGCATGATCTGGAGGAAGATGTGGCCTCCGGCGGCGTGGACGGCCTCGGTGACCAGTTTCCATCCGGCGATCTGCTCGGGCGAATAGATCCCTGGGATGCGCACGTAGCCTTTGCCCATGGCGGAGGGGATGGTGCCTTCCGAGATGAGTAGTCCGGCGGAGGCGCGCTGGGCGTAATAGGTGGCGGTGAGCTCGCCGATGATGCCGTCGGTGTTGGCGCGACTGCGGGTCATGGGCGCCATGACAATTCGATTGGGGAGCGCGAGCTTCCCGAGAGCGAGCGGATCAAAAAGAGTGGGCATAAGGATTCAGCCCTTAAGGATGCGGCGGCAGGGCCGAAGGGTGCAGCTACCGTTCTTTGAGGGCGGGCGGGAGGCTGGCGGTAAACTCGAAGAGTTGATTGCCGCACAGGACGCGGAGGAGGCCGGCGGGGAGATGTTTGCCCGCGGTATTGAAGAAGAGGGCACCGTCGGTGGTTTCGCCGGCCACGAGCTTGATTTGGACGAAGGCGATGGCGGAAGCGGCGGCGGCGGCCTTCAGCTTGGCGGATTCGACTTCGGCGAGGGCGGCGCGGCGGCGGGATTCATAGCCGGTGGAGGAACGGAGCTGGGAGAGACCGTAGAGGCTGGTTTCGTAGGCGCCGACGAGGCCGACGACGTCGTCTCGGCGCGCCTTGGTGAGCAGTTCCTTGACAACGAAGCGGGGAGCGACGGGAGTGATGGCGGGACCGGTTTCAGGGGTCCATGTGAAGTCCTCCGGCCGGATAATGATGGGCTGTTTGGTGCCGTTGGAGACGGCGACCTGGATGGTGGCGTACTCCCGGACAGTGGCGGGCAGATGGGCGTACATGATGGTGACGCCGTTCTTGGTCAGGGTCTGGTAACGGAGGCCGCCCGATTCGAACTCGATCACCTGGGCGGATAGGCACCGCGCGGTGAGCATTAGGAACGAGATGGCCGCAAAGCGCATTATTCTTATTATGCGCTCCGGCGGCGGGGTAGGTTACCGGAAAGACGCAGCGCCCAGTCGATTGGAGTTATGCTTCGAGCGGCGGCAGCTCGAAATAGAGCTCCGGCTGGGCGAGGACTTCCCCTTGTTCGATATCGGATTCGATGAGGCGGAGGACGGCTTTGGGCCCATCGAGAAAGACGTAGGGTTCGCCGGGAAGGGCTGAGGTGAACAGGAGAGGGTCACCGGGCATCCAGATTTCACCGTCGAAATCGACGAAGGGGCGCCGGCATTTCAGCAGACCGCGTTGGGCGTAATCACTCAGGCCGGGCATCGAAGGGGAGCTCAAAATAACGTTCGGGATAAAGTAGGACGGCGGCGTGAGCCGGGTTCTGTTCGTCGAGGTGGAGCACAGGGCCGGAGTGGCCTTGGAAGAGGTGAATCATCTGGCTTTGGTCGCGTTCGTGAACGGCCCAGAGGATCTGGTCGCCAGCGCTATAGGTACGGCCGTCCAGGTCGACGAACTCCGTGGTGACGGGGAGGGCGGGGCCGTTGGTGTACCAGGCGAGGCGGGGGAGGGGAAGTGTGAAATAGCGTTCCGGATTGGAGACGACATCGCGGTCGGTCGGGATATCGCCGGAAAGTCGCAGAACGGTCTGGCCATTGGACGAGAACGTGTAACCGGCATCGTAGGGCACGTAGTTATAGAAGTCGAACTCAATGGATTGGCCAGGGCTCAGGCATTGGCCGTCGAAGTCGTGAAACTCACGAACCACACATAAGGGGCCGCAGCCTTCGTAGTCAGTTAACTGGCTCAACGGAGCTTCTCCAATTCCTGTCGCAAAAGAGGGTTCTCCGGATAGTCTCGCACGAGTCCGCCCAGCCAGTCTTTGGCCTCTGGTTTCTTTTTGTCGCGGAGGGCGGCGACGGCGAGCAGGATTCGCGCGAACGGGCCGAGGTAGCGGCCGTTTTTGGCGGCAAATTTTAGTTGCTCGACGGCGACCTGTTTCGAGCCCTTGGTGTCTTCGAACTTGACGAACCACTTGACGAAGAAAGGAAGGCTGTCGAGCAAGTATTCGCTGAGGCCGGTAGTTAGGTAGGCATCGCCGTAGTTTTTGTCGGTGGCGATGAGGCGCTTGGCATAGGTATGGGACGTCTTGGCGTAGGAGAGCGAGCCGAGTTGGCGCTTCTCGACGAAAGCGGCGTAGTCGGTGGTGAGGCCCCAGGAGAGCGAAAGAGAGAAGAGGGCGGCGGTGTCGTTCGGATTCTTTAGGAGAGCCGCGTCGGCGTGCTCGCGGGCCTGCTGGGCGGCCCAATAGAAGGCGGCGCGGGTTTGGGGATCGGCCTTCAGCTTTTTCTTCCCGGCGATGCGGTCGTCGTCGAGGAAGAAATCCGTTTCGAGAATGCTGAGGCGGTCCAGTTCCTGGAAGACCAAGGCGGCGGCGCGGGTGGTGTAGCCGAGGGGGTCCTGCGGTTGCTGACCGATGTGTTGATCGATGAGGCCCCGGGCACTTTTGAAGTCGAAGTTGTACATGCGCTGGTAGGCGCGATCGAGCAGCGGCGGGTCGGCGGCGCTAGTGAGGACGGGCAGGGAGAAGAGGAAAAAAAGAAAACGCATTAGACAGCAAAGAGGCGATCGAAGATTTCGCGGGTGCGGCTACGGATTTGTTCCACTTTGTCGGGCAGTGGCTGATCATGCAAATGGACCGGGGTCCAGCGGCTGATGACATCGGTGAGCATGTCGAGATGAAGTTGCGATTTGGGCAGGTTGGGTTCGGCGTGGCCGAAGATGACGCGTAGGCCGTGGTCGAGCGCGCGATAGAAAGTGGCGGCATCGCGGAGGAAAATCGCATCGCTCGGATCGAGGTGCCCCATCTGTTCGATGACCTCGATGCGACGGGGGGTAGAAAGTTGTTTGAAGAAGAAGCCCGCACTTTTGAGGCGGAGGTACATCAGGATGAAGTCGATATCGTAGTAACCCCCGGAGCCGGCTTTGAGGGGCTGGGCGCTGCCGAGTTCCCGTTCCAGGCGAAGACGCATGCGGCGGAGTTCGGCGCGCGAGCGGCCGGATTGGCCATAGCGCCGCCAGTCGATCCGCTGGAGTTCGTGCAGAAAGGTGGTCGAAGCTTCCAGATCGCCCGCGACGGCGTGAGACTTCATATAGGCCATGCCCTCCCACGCTTCGGCCCGACGCTCGAAATATTCGTGGAAAGCGGATTCGGTTTGGACGAGGCCACCGGAGCGTCCGTTGGGACGAAGGCGGGAATCGACCGCGAACATCATGCCTTCGCCGGTGTAGGCGCTGAGGATTTCGATGATCCGTTCGGCGACGCGAGACCATTGGGGGAGGTCTTCAGCGGCGGCGTTGGGGAGCGCGAAGACGAGGTCGGCGTCCGAGCCGAGGTCGAACTCGCGGATGCCGAGACGGCCGAGGGCGATGACGGTTAGGAGGGGCGGCAGGTCCGGTCCGGCGGCGATGCGGTAGGCGGCCGCGATGATCCATTCCCCGAGTTGGGAGGCCCGGTCAAGCGTCGTGAAGACAGGCTGGCAGAGGCAGATGGATTCGGCCTGGAGGCGGAACATTTCGCGGCGGAAGTAACGCCGGAGTTCGGCGGCGTCGGCGTCGGCGGGCGGCGGATGAAGCGGGGCGTTGAAGAGGGCGAACTCAGCGAGCAGATCGGGGGTGCGGACGAGTTGTTCGGACAGAAACGGGCTGGTTTCGAAGATGTCGAGGACGTGGGCGGCCAAGGCCGGGTCGCGGTTGAGCAGCGCGAGCCAGTCGGGAGCGTCCAGCATCTTTTCGAGGAAATGTTCGAAGGCGAGGGCGGAGCGGTGGAGCGGCCGGGCGGCCAGCCCGGCGGCTAACTGGGGCGCTTTCTGGTCCAGAAAGCGGACCAAGTTCGAAGGCGGGAGGCTGGGCTCCGGTTGGAAGGCACTGGGGCGCTGGGCGTGGATGACCCGTTCGTAGATCTCGTGAACCTCGTCGAGGTGGACGTGGAGATTTTGGAGGAGGCGTTCGGCCGAGACGACGCCACCGACTTCGGCGGGCGGCATGCGACGGGCGGTGTCGACGGGCTGCGGGGGAAGGGAATGGGTCTGGCGATCATCGTCGAATTGCAGCCGATGTTCGAGATGGCGCAGGAACTGGTAGGCGCTGGTGAGGCGGCTGTATTCGATGGCCGAGAGCAGCTCCTTGTCGCGTAACCGGGAGAGGGCGAGCATCGTCCCGCCATGGCGGACCCAGGGTTCGCGTCCGCCATGCAGCCGCTGAAGACACTGGACGAGAAATTCGATATCCCGGATGCCGCCCGGCGAGAGCTTGACGTCAATGTCAGCCGAGTTGAACTTGCGGGAGGCGAGTTGTTCGTGGATGCGGAGGCGAGTTTGGGAGACGGCTTCGATGGCGGTGAAATCGAGCGACGTGGAGTAGATGAGGGGTTCGACGAACTCCAGCAGGGCGCGTCCGGCGAAGGGTTCGCCCGCGGCGACGCGGGCCTTGATGAGCATCTGCAGTTCCCAGTCCCGGCCGCGGGATTGGTAGTAGGCTTTGGCGGCGTCGAGCGACATAACGACTTCGCCATGCTTGCCTTCGGGACGCAGGCGGAGATCGACGCGGTAACAGATCCCTTCGGGAGTGTAACGGCAAAGCAGATCGGTGATTTGGTTGGCCACCTTCTTGAAGAACTCTTTGCACGTGATCGGCTCGGGGCCCGGAGTCTCGCCGTTGGCATCGTAGAGAAAAATCAGATCGATATCCGAGCTGTAATTCAGCTCCTGGCCACCGAGTTTGCCGACGGCGAGGATGGAGAAGCCGCTCGGGGGCAAGCCGTGGCGTTGCGCGTAGTGGACGGCGACGCGGCGGTAGGTGAGATCGACAATCGCATCGGCGAGGCTGGAAAGTTCCGCCGTGGTTTCCGAGAGATCGGCGAAGCAGCGCACATCGCGGAGAAGGATCCGCAGCATCTCCCGGCGCCGGAAGTAAGCCAGGTCTACCGCTGCCGGGACGCCCGGCGGAAGAAAGGCTTCGAGGCGATCGGCGAACTGGTCCGTGGAGTACGACTGATGCAGGGCGTAGCCGGCGCACAGGTCTTCGAGCCACTCAGGGTGTTGGAGAACCTCTTCGGAGAGGAACCGGGAGTGGGCGAAAAGGGCGAGCGCCGATTGATAGGCCGAGGGGTTGCGCTGAATGCGTGCGAAGGCTTCCGCGTCGCGGTGCTGTAAGCGCTCGAGGTAATCGTTGGCGATCAACATGGATCCGAGAGTAGAGTGACAGGGTCGCCGGGCCGGATCACTCCGGTCTGGATGATTTTGACGTAGAAGCCGGCCAGTCCCCAACGGGGGGAACTGGGCCGGCCAGCCTTGACGTCGGCGTCGTAGACGGCTTTGCCGATGGTGAGGCCGTAAGGATGGAGCGTGCGGCAGGGCTCGCGCATTTTGGTGAGTTCGATTTCTACTTCCCCGAGACGGTATCGTTGGCCGAGGCGAAGCAGTCGGCGGTCGAGGCCGGTGGTGGTGACGTTCTCGCCCAGCGCGCCAGGGTAAACGGGGAACCCGGCGGCCTTCAGTTCCTGGAGACCCTCGGCGGTGATCAGCAGCAATGCCTGGTTCGGCCCGCCATGATACTTACGGTTTTTCTGCACGTCGCCGGCGATGCCGAGCGGCGTCACGTGGGCTTCGAGAATCGGAAGCTTCGGGACGCCGCCCCGGGAGATGGCGAGTTGGAGAACAGTGGGCACCAAGTACTAGTTTAGATGTCGTAGTAGAGCGCGAATTCGTAGGGGTGGGGCCGGAGGCGAACCGCGTCGGCTTCGTGATGCCGCTTATACGAAATATACGTCTCGATCAACTCTTCGGTGAACACATCGCCCTTCAGCAAAAAATTGTGATCATCCTCTAAACAGTTGAGCGCTTCTTCGAGCGAAGCGGGCATGGAGGCGACCGACTTCATCTCTTCAGGCGACAGGTCGTAGATATCCTTGTCGAGCGGTTCGCCGGGGGAGATTTTGTGGAGTATGCCATCGAGACCGGCCATCATCATGGCCGCAAAACCGAGGTAGGGGTTGCAGGCGGGATCCGGGGGACGGAATTCGACGCGTTTCGATTTGGGGCTGGCCGAATACATAGGGATCCGGCAGGCGGCGGAGCGGTTGCGGCGGCTGTAAGCGAGATTGACGGGGGCTTCGTAGCCGGGGACGAGCCGCTTATAAGAGTTCGTGGTGGGGGCGATGATGGCGGAGAGGGCGCGGGCGTGCTTCAGCAGACCGCCGGTGTACCAAAGGGCCATTTGGCTGAGGCCGGCATAGCCGTCACCGGCAAAGAGCGGTTTGCCGTCCTTCCACAACGACTGGTGGCAGTGCATGCCGGAGCCGGCATCGCCATAGATGGGCTTGGGCATGAAGGTTACGGTTTTGCCGTACTGATGGGCGACGTTGCGGACCACGTACTTGTAGGTCATCATGTTGTCGGCGGACTTGACGAGGGTGTCGTAACGCTGGTCAATTTCACATTGGCCGCCGGAGGCGACTTCATGATGGTGGCATTCAATGACGAGGCCGCAGGACTCCATGACCTCGACCATTTCGGAGCGGAGGTCCTGATAGTGGTCGGTGGGGGGGACAGGGAAGTAGCCCTCTTTATAGCGGGGGCGGTAGCCGTGGTTGTTGTTTTCGCGGCCCGTGTTCCAGCGGCCTTCTTCGGCGTCGATGTAGTAGTAGCCGGAGTTGGGGGTGCAGTCGAAGCGAATGTTATCGAAGACGAAGAATTCGGCTTCGGCGCCGACGAAGCACGTGTCGGCGATGCCGGTGGAGCGGAGATAGGCTTCAGCCTTTTGGGCGATATGGCGGGGGTCGCGTTCGTAGGACTGACGGGTGATGGGATCCTTCACCATACCGGTCATGACGAGGGTGGGCGTCTCGTAGAAGGGGTCCATCATGGCGGTGGAGGGATCGGGGATGAGGATCATATCCGATTCGTTGATGGCGGCCCAGCCGCGGATGGAGGAGCCGTCGATGCCGAAGCCGTCTTCGAAAGCGTCCTCGGTGAGCATGGCGATGGGGTAGGAGATGTGATGCTGGAGGCCAGGAATATCGGTGAAGCGCATATCGAGCTGCTTGGCACCACTTTCCTGGGCGAACGCGAGAACGTCTTTGGGACTCATGAGGCTCCGGGTGAGAGAATTGGAGGATGGAATTAGCGCCGCGGCGACAGTACACGGTGAGCGAACTGACGGGTGAGATCGCGGAGATCCTGTCCACCCACTTTACAAACATTTGGGTGGGTGGGGAAGTTTCGGGCTTGAAGGTAGCGACGAGCGGTCACGCTTACTTCACCTTAAAAGACGGCGGAGCGCAGATTAAGTGCGCTTGTTGGAAGGGAAGTTATCGGCTTTTGCGGTTCAAACCGAACGATGGCCTGGCGGTTTTAGCGCGGGGCCGCGTGGAAGTTTATGAGCCGCGGGGCGAGTATCAGCTAATCGTCGAGACGATTGAGCCGATCGGGCAGGGGGCTTTGCAACTGGCGTTTGAGCAGTTAAAGAAGCGTTTGGAGGCGGAAGGTTTGTTTGCGACGGCGCGGAAACGGGCACTGCCGAAACTGCCGCGGCGGATTGGGATTGTGACGTCGGCGACCGGTGCGGTAATTCGGGATTTCCTGACGGTGATTGAGCGGCGATGTCCGGGGTTGCACGTACAATTGTGGCCGGCTCAGGTGCAAGGCGCGGGGTCGGCGGAGCAGGTCGCGGAGGGTTTGCGTTATTTTTCGGCCAGCGGATGGGCGGAGGTGGTGGTGGTGGCGCGGGGCGGGGGATCACTGGAGGACCTTTGGACGTTTAACGAAGAATCGGTGGCGCGGGCGATCTTCGAGTGCTCAGTGCCGGTAATTTCAGCGATCGGGCACGAGACTGATTTTACGATTGCGGACTTCGTGGCAGACTTGCGGGCACCAACGCCTTCGGCCGCGGCCGAGATTTTAACGGCGACCCGCGAAGCGATGATGGACCAGATCGACAACGCGCAGTGGAAGATGACGCAGGCGCTGCGGTATCTAATCTCGCTGGCAGCGCGGCGATGGAGCGCGGTGGGCGTGGAGGGGGTGCAGGCTTCGATTGCACGGAAGATCAACCGGGCGCAGCAGCGGGTGGATGATGCGGATTTTTCGTTGCGGGGGTTAGGCCGCGGATTGGTGGGGGAGGCGCGGGAAGATTGGACGGAGTTGGACCTCCGACTGCGGCGGCTGGATTTGCGGCTGCGGATGGCCGCTGTGCGGGGACGGTTGGAGCGAGCGGAGCGGCGCGGGGCAGAGCTGATGGAGCGGCGGTTGACGGGGGCGGAACGGCGACTGGAGATGGGGCGGGCCACGTTGGAACAGTTGAGCCCCTTGAAGATCTTAGAGCGGGGATATGCCGTGGTGACGCGCTACAACGGGCAGGTGGTGCGGGAAGCAGCGGACGCAATGCCGGGCGAGGCATTGAAGGTTCGCTTGGGCAAAGGGGAGTTGGCGATTAAGGTGATGGGATAGGGAGGCGTTGACGCTATCGTTTGGCGAAGTAGCGCGAGGCAGCGTAGGTGGCTAGGGCACCGGCGACCAGGAAGAAGGTCCGCGGTTCTGGGACGGGAGTATTTGGCGGTGGTGGTGGATCCAGCACCAGAGGCGGACTGGAAAGGGGTGGCGCGCCGGAGGCGGGCGGGAGCGTCGGAGGATTGCCGGGAAGCTGATGGGGCGGCGTCAGCGGAGGAGCGTTCGGGGGGAA
>JBKJLJ010000023.1:0-3590 GCA_046597015.1 Bryobacteraceae bacterium | reverse complement strand
TGACGATGGTGGAATCGAGCAGGCCGCGGTTCTTGAGGTCGGTTATGAGGGCGGCGGAGCCTTGATCGACCTCGGTGGCGATCTTGTGCATGTCCTTCTTAATGTTGTTGTGGTGGTCCCAGGGCTGGCCGGGGCTGGTGGTGACCTGGACAAAGCGGACGCCTTTTTCAACGAGCCGGCGGGCCATGAGGCAGCGGAGAGCGTAAGGGCCGGCGGTGGGGTCGTCGATGCCGTAGAGTTTTTTGGTGGCGTCGGTTTCTTTCGAGATATCGAGGACATCGCTGGCGGCGAGTTGCATGCGGGCGGCGAGTTCGAAGTTTTTGATGCGGGCTTCGAGTTCCTGTTCGCCGGGGTGCTCGCGGGCGTGGGCAGTGTTGAGTTTGGCGAGCAGGTTGAGGGTTTCGCGCTGGTGGTGGGCGGGTTGGTCAGCGGGGGGATTGAGGTGGTGAACCGGGGCGCCTTTCATGGCGAACTCGACGCCGGCGTACGTGGCGGGGAGGTAGCCATTGGCCCAGAGTTGTTTGCCGCCGATGGTGTAGCCGGTGGGGTCGCGGAGGACGATATAAGAGGGGAGGCTTTGGTTCTCCGAGCCGAGGGCGTAGCTGATCCAGGCGCCCATGACCGGGCGGCCAGGGAAGATTTTGCAGGTGAGGAGCATGTTGAGCGCTTCGAGGTGGTTGTTGTGCTCGGTGTGCATGCTGCGGATGAAGGTGAGGTCGTCGACAATGCGAGCCGTATGGGGGAGCATCTCGGAGATGTCCATGCCCGACTGACCGTATTTCTTGAAGGTGAAGGGAGAGGGGAGGAGGGTATTGACGTTGTTGGGCTGGTGGATTTCGACGCCCCCGGGGAGGGGTTGGCCAGCGTATTTCTGGAGGGCGGGTTTGGGGTCGAACAAGTCCATTTGGCTGGGGCCGCCGTTTTGGACGAGTTGGATGACGGCTTTGGCTTTAGCGGGAAAGTGTTGGCCGTGGAGGAGGCTGGAGAGGGCGAGTGAGCCGAAGCCGAGGGTGGAGCGTTCGAGGAGTTGGCGGCGAGAGAATGGGGGCGCCATGGGGGGAGGATATCAGAGATTCGAAGCGAGGGACAATGTGCCGCCGGGTGGTGGCAGCACTAGTTTAAGAGGAACCAGGCCAGCGAGATGCCTAGGTTTAGGCTGAGGAAGACGAGTAGGGCAGTGGGGATCCAAGGGGGCAGACTGCTTAGGAAGGTGCGGAGCAGGGGACGTTTCGGCGCGGAATGTGGCATCTCACCAAAGAAGGGCGCAAGGGATAGGCGGATTCAGTCAGAGGCCGGCCCAAATATCGGTGAGGTCGAGAATAAAACCTTCGGTGAATCCTTCGGCGGCAAGGGTATTGATACCTTGGAGCGTTTGGGGCGGGGCCGCGGGCCGGTAGATGGTAACGGATTGGGCGTCGCCGTCGATGAGCCAGGCTAATAGGACTCCGCTGGCAATCCACTCGGCCATCTTACGTTCGACAGTTGGACGGCGGTCCGATGGGGAGAGGACCTCGACAACGAAGTCTGGGACGACGCGGAGGAAACGGCGGCGTTCGGCCGGGGAGAGAAGTTCTAGCTTTTGGTTGGAAACCCAGGAGGCGTCGGGGGAGAGGATGGCACCAGAGGGAAGGACGAAAGCCGCGCTGGAATCGAAGGCCTTCCCTGTATTGCGCTTCTTTGCCCAGACTCGCAGCTCTCCAGCGACATCGAGGGAACGGTAGGACGCTTCGCCTCCCGCAGGTGGCAGGATGATAATTTCTCCTTGGGCAGAAAGTTCCGCTCGCAGGGATGAGTTTTCGGCGCAGAACACTTCGAAATCGTCAGCCGAGATTTCGCGCTGGAAACTAATCGTGGCAGCGGAGTCCAGTTCGGGGAGATCGACCTGCATTTCCTTCAGTATACGCTTTCAAGACTTCTTCGAAACGACATACAGGCCAGCGAGTACGAGGGATCCGCCAGCAAGTAATGTCGGGCGGAGAGGCTCGTCGAAGATCCAGGCGCTGAGGGCGATTCCGGAGATGGGGACGAGAAAGGCGTACATCGAGAGCGCTCCGGCGGGGTAGCGTTGGAGCAATTGCGCCCAAAGGATGAAGCAGACCCCGGCGACGATGACGCCTTGATAGGAGATCGCGGCGAGGGCTTGCCAGGTAATGACTTGGAGCGTGGGGGGCTCGGAGAGGACGGCAACCAAAAGAAACAGCGGGACCGACCAGGCCATCTGCCAGACCACGGTGCGGACGGGGTCGACCGTCTGGACGAGATGGCGCATGTAGACTTGGCGGGCCCCAAGCAGGGCAGAAGAGAGGATCATCAGGGCGTTGCCGAGGAGGGGGTTGGGGGCTAGGTTGGAAGGAGTTTGGCCGAGGGCGAGGACGGAGACGCCGGATAGGGCAAGGACTAGGCCGAGGACGCGGGTTGTGGTGAGTGGGTCTTCCAGGCGCCTGGAGAAGAAGTGGCCCGTGAGGTTAGCAAAGACGGCGTAGGCGTTGAGGATCACGACGCCGTAAGCGGGAGAGGTGAGCGCCGAGGCAGAGTTGAGGAGGCCGATTTGGACGGTGAAGAGGACGCCCAAAAGGAAGAGAGGCCGCCATTCGGCGGGGGTGGGCCAGAACGGAACGCCGCGATGGCGGGCCCAGGCTCCGACGAAGATTACGCCGATCAACATGCGCCAGAAGGCGCTCCAGATAGGAGGGATGCTATCGACGCCGACCCGGATGGAGACGATGTTGCCGCCCCAGAGAACAGAGACGGCGATGGCGAGGAGGGCGGCGGAGAGGCTGATGGATTCGCGCAAGTGCTAATTCCGATAGCGGGCGGGGAAGTCGAGAATGGTGGGCCATTGGGGGCCGGGGGGGTGGCCATCGCTCTCGACAACAGCGGCCTCGCCGCAGCGGGAGTGGCCTTCGAGGCATACGCTGGTTGCGTCGACGGCGTTTTCGGGGGCGCAGTAGTCGAGCGAGCGGGATGCGCTCCAGGCCCAGGCGCGGCGAGGGAGGTTAGTGAAGGGGAGTTCTATGACGACGGGGATTTCGGCCTCCATTTCGAGATTTCGCGATCGAAGTGCCCGACGATGTCGGGACGGCGGAGCTTCCACCCGAGAGCGGGTTGGGTGATGTTCTTCTTTTTGTCGGAGAGGAGGGAAAGAAGACACACCGGTTGATTGTATCGCTGATATACTGCGGCGGATGAAACTACTTGTGGTTGGAATGATGTTGGCGATGGCCCTCGGGGCCGAGACGAAGGCGGATATTGTGGGGTTGGACCAAGCTTGGCGGAAGGCGATTCTGGCGAAGGATACCTCCGCTTTGGAAAAGATGCTGACCGAGGACTTAGTGTATGGCCATGCGACGGGGATCATCGACACGAAGACGAGCTATATCGCGAAGGTGAAGTCGGGCAAGCAGCTTTATGAGAGTTTGGAGCAGACCAAGGTGAAGGTGAATGTGTACGAGAGTTCGGCGGTGACGCATTCGTACATGCACGTGACGGGGGTGAATCAGGACGGGAAGTTCGACGATAAGGTGATGTTGATTCACTTTTGGGTGAAGCAAAACGGAACGTGGCGACTAGCGGGTCATCAGACCACGAAA
>JBKJLJ010000980.1:0-2607 GCA_046597015.1 Bryobacteraceae bacterium | reverse complement strand
GGTTCTCTGGCGCCAAATGCCCAGGGGCAAGGGCGGCCAAGCCGGAGGCCAGATCGCTTTCTCACCCACGGTCATGTAGATAAACTTGCCATCCGGTGAGAAAGCGATCTGGCCGCCGGCTTGGCCGCCCTTGCCCCTGGGCATTTGGCGCCAGAGAACCTCGAAATCGGCGAGTCGTGGCACACGGCCGGTAATCAGCTTGGCGCGAGCGAGCGCTTGGCCGCCGCCGTAGTCACCGGGCTCGATATAGGTCACATAGACGCTTTGGTCCGTGGCGTAAGTAGGAGAAACGAAGACGCCCAGCATACCGTTCTGGCCCTGCCAGTAGACGGGGGGTGTGTTGGACAACGGGGCGATCTTCTCTCCCGTGGCAGATACCAGCCAAATGGGACCGATCTTTTCGGTCACTAGCATCTGGCCATCGGGCAGGAAGGCCACGCGCCAGGGCAGTCCAAAAGTGGCCGTCGTGGTCATTTTGAAGGGTAGGGCGGCTTCCGCGTTCGTGGCGCCCACATTGACCTGGGCCCAGGCCGCCGCCGCAAAGCCTAGAGACAGGGCTGCTCTTGCCAATTTCATCGTCGTTCTCCTCAGTTCGTTCTTAAACATCATCTTCCAGTATAGAAGTGGATGCCCGTCCTGAGTTACCGGCGTTCCAAATTCTAAGGTTTAGCGGCTTTCTCGAGCGCCACCGCGTTCATGCAATAGCGGAGCCCACTGGGTTTTGGGCCGTCTGGAAACACATGGCCCAGATGCGCCTCGCACGTGTTGCAGATTGTTTCGACCCTCTCCAGGAAGGCTGGTCCATCAAAGCGATAGGCGATGACGTTCGCCTCGATCGGCTGCGTGAAGGACGGCCAACCGGTATGCGACTCGAATTTCTCGTTGGCATCGAACAGCAGGGTATTGCAGCAAACGCAACCGTACAGTCCGGGTTCGAATAGGCTGCACAGGGCCGAGCTGAAAGCGCGTTCGGTGCCGGCCAGACGGGTCACCTGGTACTGCTCGCTCGTCAACTGGTTCCTCCATTCTGCGTCCGTTTTGACGACTTTCCGGGCGGGAGCAGCATTGCCATTGCTGGCGAGGTTTACAATGTCAGACCATTTGAGCATCTTTCTGAAGTTTAGCGCTTTCGCTTGTCAACAGTTCACCCGCGGACTCCAAAGGGCAAAAAGCTCGTCAAAGCAATGGCCTTCAGTCGAGGGGAAGTTCGAAGCCCGGAAATGGCGATAACGGAGGCTCAGCGCAGCTTCGTGTCATAGATCGCGTTAGCGGCTCGCTCCCGGGCGTCGACTTCCGCCCGGATGGCGTCCATATCGGGTGCCTGATACGGGAGAGGAGGCTCCAGCACGAAGAAGTACCTCTCCGCATCAGTGAACTCGCCGGAGTAGCTCGACGAGTTGCGCTCGTAGAACGTCACCCCTTCCGTAGTCTTGCGCGGCCGGGTGGTGACCGGATTCGCCAGCATCACGTACGCCCCAGAGGCCGGCGCCGGCGAGGTGCTCGCTTGCTCAATGATCGTATTGCCGGCCATCAGCTCCGCTTCGATCAGTTCGCGGAGGGTGGCGGGGAATGCGTCGATATCCTGCATAGTGGCTAGTCCAATGGCTCCGGCCCCAACTTTCTAAGAAACTCGTCGCGTTCCATCGAGAGCGCGGCCCCTTCGCCGCCGCTCGTGGCCCAGGAGGCATAGGCAAACGCCCAATCTGCGGCCTTCTGGCGCGCCTCGCGGGCCTTGGATGGATCGCTCTCTCGCAGGCGGATCCAGCGCAGGCGATACATCTCGGCGGTCTGGATGCCGGAGTAGATTGCGTTAATTCCGTCGCGAATGGCGTGTTCGGCTTCTTCCAGCCGATCCTCGGGTTCAAACTCCACGGCGCGCTGCCACCATTCCGGACCTTCGGGCTTTGCCTTCTGGCGTGGTTCGCCGTAATCGGCACTCTTCAGAATGAAGCAGGCGTAGTTCACCGCGTAGCGCAAGGATTCGGCATCCGCCGTGACCCGCGCACGCAGCATGGCAGAATCTTCGGCCCATTCCGTGAGCAAGTGCGCCTGCTCAATGGCCTCGTTCTCGACCATGATATTGCGGACCATAAGAGCCGAGATGCCCTGGTCCTCGAATCGCTTACACTCCGGGTTCGCATGGCTTTGCTCGGTTTCGGCTTGGATATCGTCGAGCATCTGCCCGGTGTCCCGGCCTTCCTTTGGGAGAACGTGCAGGCTGATCTGAATTTTTCCCGCCGGGTCCAGAATCAGCGTCCGCTTGCCATCGTCATTCACGTACCAACCGAGCGCCACCTCGATCTTGGCCTGGATCGCACCCGCACCGAGTAGCGCCGTCTTGGCCTCTAGATCCCTCCCCAGTACATTGGGCACGAACCCTGTGCCCTGATCACGGAGCCGGGCATTGACTGGGTGCTCCGGATCCAGCGTCGCCAAGTCAGCCGACTTCGCATAGAAGCCTAGTTCCCCGTCCGTGAACTGGGGTGGCGCGGGCACGACCGCCTCTTGCGCGACAACCAACTCCGGCTCAGGCTGAGGTTCCGGCTCCGGCTCCGGCGCAATTCCTATCACCGTACCCACAGGAACGGTCTGCCCCTGTGGCCTTTC
>JBKJLJ010000705.1:0-3239 GCA_046597015.1 Bryobacteraceae bacterium | reverse complement strand
TATCGAGTTCGACGGCCGCCACGTTCTCGTTGGCGGATTCATCGAGCACGTGCCACCATTGATCGCGCCCCTTTTCCATCTTCACTTCCGAACCCGTCCGCTGATAGACCACCGTGTGGCGTACCGTGGGGCACTCGCGGAGCGCTTCATCGACGGCGTCTTTCAGCCGGATCTCCTTCCCGCGGCGCCAACCGCCGTCGGTCGTGATGACGACGCTGGCTTCCAAATCCTGAATGCGCGCCTTCAACGCTTCGGCCGAAAAGCCGCCGAAAACTACGGAATGCGGAATACCCAGCCGCGCGCAGCCGAGCATCGCGATGGCGGCTTCAGGAATCATGGGCATGTAGATTACGGCGCGGTCGCCGGTCTTCATGCCGAGTTCGAGCAGCGAACTCGCAAAGCGGGTCACTAAGCGCTGCAACTCGTGATAGGTAATGGTCCGCTGGTCGCCCGGCTCGCCTTCGAAAATAATCGCCGCTTTGTTGCCGCGGCCGCCCATCGCATGCCGGTCTACGCAGTTGTAGCAAACGTTCAGCTTGCCGCCGACGAACCATTTGGCGAACGGCGGATTCCAATCGAGCGGCTTGTCGAAGCGTTGGAACCAATGCAGTTCCTGCTCGGCCAATTGGCCCCAGAACTCTTCCGTGTTGTCCACCGACCGGGCGTACATCGCGCGATAAGCGTCCATGCCACTCACATTCGCCTGCCGGACAAACTCGTCGGACGGCGGCACCAGCGTGGGCAGCGATACATGTTTAGCGTCTTGCGTCATTCAGGCGATTCTACCAACCGCGATATCATGGTGTCTCGTTCCACTCTTATGTCAGCTCTCGAACCCACCCAACAACAAGCCCTCGTTGACCGCTTGATGGCCGCCTGTGGCGGCAATTATTCCCCCGAGGTCCGGCGCAAATTCTTCATCACGGGCCCCCAATGGGCGGCCGCCTACGAAGGCAATTCGCTGTTCCAGGATAAGACACGCCCGACGATCGGCTTTGAACGGATCATCGAGGAGTATTCGAAAATCGGGATCGGCTACTGGTGCACGCACGACACGGACGTAATCCCCACGACCGGCCTGGGACAGGGGCAGCAGGATGAGATCGTCGGCCGCATCGGCGAGGCGCTGAAGCGCAACGACGTGAAGTGTTCGATGGTCACGACCGAGACGTTTCACAATCCGGTATGGGCCGCGAGTTCCGCGCCGGAAGCGTCGCAGATTCGCGATTACGCGGCTTGGCGGGTTTCGAATACGGTGAAGATCGGCCATGAGCTTGGCGCGCAATTCGCCGTCTACTGGCCCGGCTCGTTGGGCTACTGGATCCAGGGCGCGATCGACGAAACCCAGACGTTGCAATGGTACGCCGACACGCTGAACGCGGCCTGCGAGGCCGATATCGACCTGGCTAAAAAATTCGGCCGGGCGACGCTGAAGCATTGCATGGAGGCCAAGCCGTTTGAGCCGGTCGCCGAGATTCTGCTTCCGACAAGCGACGCGATGATGGCGTTTATATTCTCCGGCAAGCTGAAGTATCCGGCCATGGTCGGCCTGAACCCGGAGTATCTGCACGAGCGGATGTGGGGCACCGCCGTTCGCGCCGCCCTGGCTCGCATGCTGTTTGCGAACAAACTCTGGCATTTTGACATCAACGACGGCTACTCGCTGAAGCACGACGTCGATATCGCCGTCGGCCTGATCAACCCCTTCGATTGGCTTAGCGTCCTCGTGCTACTGCGCAGCCACGGCTTTAACGGCCCGTTCAATTTAGACTACAAGCCGCCCCGGTCGACGAGCCAGCATGGCGTGTTCGCTGTCAGCTTCCCGACCGCCGTCGACCGCTTCATCGCCCTGTGGGAGATGGCCGGGGAGGTCCTAACCGACCCGATCATCAAAGAAGCGACCGAGGCTTTGAAGACGGCCGGCCCCCGCGTGGCCGACCCGCTCGACGCCGCCGGCATGTTCGCCAGCAACAGGGAGCTGTGGAGCCTGCACGAACTCATCGGCCATCGACTCTTCCAAATCCTGATCGGTCAAAACAAAGGCCGTACCTTCACCGTCTAATCTGCCTATGCCGGCGGCGCTCATTATCGTTTTGATCGCCGCCGCGATTGGCATTAGTGTGCCGTACAGCCTGCTGCGCTTTCGGCTTCGGCTTCGGTTTCGCGACTCCGAAGAAGGCAACCCGTTTCTGCCCGACCGTGCCCTCTACGATCGGTGCAGACGGCTCATCCCCGGTGATCGGATCTTTCTCCGGTGGCGCGTCTTTTATTGGTTGATCTGGGTGGTGAACGCGATCTTCGTGATCGCCGTCATCACGGGGGCCATCACGCTGGCTTACTTCCGCTGGCGGGCCTGAAGCTCGCACGCCTTCTCGTGGTCGGTCGACGACAGCTTGCCTTCGCAGTCGAGCCGGCCGACGCCGCTCTTATGCGGCAACACCGGGTTACCCGCATCGTTTTGCAAAAACCAAAGGATGTGTTCGACGCGAGCCGCGAGCGCGGTAGCCTCGCCCGCTGTCGAGCCGTTTTCGGTGTACCAGGCCAGCAGTTGAATCCGGACGGGCGCATCGTCGGGGTTCGTCTTCAGCCGCTGTTCCAAACGCTGCAGCGGGTTGGCCGAAAGGCTCCGCCCTTGTTCGAGCAACCGGTCGACTTCGGCCAGCGTCATCACGGCGAAAAGGAGCATTCCCAACATGACTCCATTCTGACGTACAATCCGTCATGCTTGCTCTGCTGCTGCTTTTCGCCGACCTCACGCTGCTCAAGAACGACAAGGTGGAACTCACCGTACAAAACCCCGGCCTGGCCTTCACCAAGCTCCGCCTGCTGGCCGACCGCGACGAAACGAACCCGATGTGGAAGGGGAGCGGCAACTACGCCGGCCACTTCTTATGCGTCGATGGCTTCGGCCCCACTTCGGCTGAAGAGCAGGCCGCAGGCTTGCCGGGCCATGGCGAGGCGGTCCGCCAATCGTGGACCCAGACTTCGCCCGGCACCTTCGAAACCCGCCTGCCGCTGCTGCACGAAAAGGTGACCCGCCGCATTGAGCTGCTGCCGGGGGAACAGGTGATCACCGTCGAAACGACGGTCGAAAACGAACTCGCCTTCGATCGGCCGATCAACTGGGCCGAGCATGCCACCATCGGCGCTCCGTTTCTGACGCCCGGCAAGACGGTGGTCGACGCCTCGGTCGGGCGGTGCATGACCCGTCCGGACGCCAAGGACGGCCCCAAGGCGAC
>JBKJLJ010000613.1:0-5393 GCA_046597015.1 Bryobacteraceae bacterium | reverse complement strand
GTGATGTGTTTGCCGCGGGGGGCACCGATCATATTGTTCTGCGTATGATTGGCGTCGAGGATTTGATTGCGCATGAAGTTGAACAGGGTTCCGTTCAGCTTGTTGGTACCGGACTTCAATTGGGTATTGACGCTGCCGCCGCCGGTGCGCCCGAGGCTGGCGTCGTAGGTGTTGGTCATCACCTTGAATTCCTGGATGGCGTCGACATTGGGGGCGAGTTGGAAGCTGCCCCCAACGTCGACGCCATCCAGAAGTTCAAGGAGATGACCAACACCTACGACGCCAGCCTGGGGCGCACCGGCGGCGGCAGCGTCAATACCCAGTTAAAGTCCGGCACCAATAAGTTGAACGGAACCCTGTTCAATTTCATGCGCAATCAAATCCTCGACGCCAATCATACGCAGAACAATATGATCGGTGCCCCCCGCGGCAAACACATCACGAACCAATTCGGCGGAACCGTGGGCGGCGCACTCCGCAAAGATAAGGATTTTCTCTTTGGCAGCTTCGAAGGGTTTCGCGAGCGGGTCCCCTTCCCCGCCGTCGCCGACACCCCTCCACTCGATATGCGCGAAGGCCAAAACTTTACGAAGTACAACATGAACATCTACGACCCCCTCTCGGCCCACCCCTGCCGAAACCAGGTCGATGTCACCGGCACCTGCTCCAGCCCCACCATTCGCGATCCCTTTCCCGGCAACGTCCTCCCCCCAAGCCGCATCAGCGCGATAGGTCGCAAGATCATCAGCTACTACCCCACGCCCAACACCCCCGGCGTCACCGATAACTTCGTCAACGCCGGTTCGGTAGGCCGCTACCGATATGAACAATACATGGGCCGCTGGGATCGCGTCATCAACAGTTACAACCGCTTCAACGCGGTCTTCACGTTGCAGGATGGCGGCGAATGGCGCAATAACACCGGCATCCCGGGCGTCGCCGCCAGCGGTAACATCAACTCCACCCGCCGTAACTTCAACGGGATCCTCAGTTACACCCGCATCCTCTCCCCCTCCGCCCTGTTCGATGTCCGCCTCTCCTTCGGCCGCTTCACCTCGAACTTCCCCAGCGTCGATACCTCTTCCGGCCTCACCGTCGCCGACCTCGGCCTGACTAACATGGTCCAAGCCCCCACCAGCGGCCATAAATTTCCACCCCGCATCGCCGTCGATTTGTTCTCCAATCTCTTCGGCAACAATGCCAATCTCGTCAACTGGCGCACCGACAACCAATGGAATCTCGTCCCGACCTTCACCATCACCCGCGGCAAAAAAACCATCCGCTTCGGCGCCGATCTCGTCTACGCTTCCCAAGGCTTCGACGCCTCGGGCCTCTCGAATGGCTACCTCCAATTCACCCGCTGGGGCACCCAACGCTACCCCCAACGCTCGGCCTTGAACGCCCAGGACGGCTCCGGCCTCGCTGACCTCCTGCTCGGCATCCCCGGAGCCGGTCAGGTCGATTGGAACGATAACTTCTACCGCAGTTGGCCCTATTTCGGTTTCTTCCTCCAAACCGACTGGAAGGTCCGCCGCAATCTCACGCTCAACATCGGCCTTCGGTATGACGTGCAAATGCCCTGGGTCGAACGCCACGACCGCGCGAACGCCGGCTTCGCCTACAACGAAGTCAGCCCCCTCAGCGACCAAATCCTGGCCCGCTGGAATACTCTGAAATCCACCTACGACGCAACCAACCCCCGCTTCCCCTATCCCAATCCACCCTCCGCCATCTACGGCGGACGAACCTTCGTCGAACCCGGCGGCTCCCGGCGCATCTACTCGACCGATTGGCAAAACATCCAGCCCCGCCTCGGCCTCGCCTGGCAGTTCCACAAATCGACCGTCCTCCGGACCGGCTTCGGCATCTTTCACCGCACCGCCACCCAAAACGGCCAGACCGATGGCTATAACCAGACCACCGCCTACACCCGGTCCCTCGATGGCGACGTGACGCCCGCCGCCAGCCTCGCCGGCCGCTTCTCCCTCGCTAATCCCTTTCCGGACGGCCTCGTCCAACCCCAGGGCCGCGAGTTGGGCCTGCTGACCAGCATCGGCAACGCAATCACCTTCGACGCCCGTCAGCGCCCCATTCCCCGCACCTTTCAGTACTCCTTCGGCTTCCAACATCGAACCCTCAAAAACGTCCTCCTCGACCTCAGCTACGTCGGCAGCGTTACCTCCCGCGACTCCATGGCCATCAACACCGACTACTGGCAACGGGACCAAAACCAGGAGTACCAGGCGCTCCCTGCCGCCGGCGACACTACCGTCCCGAACCCCTTCTTCGGCATCGTCCCCTCGAACCGCACCCGCGGATCCAACAACGCCATCGCCCGCCGCGAACTCTTCCGCCAATTCCCCCTGTTCGCCAACATCACCAACAACTCCCAACCCTGGGCCTCGTACCGCTACGATGCCCTCCAACTCCGAGCCGATAAGCGATTCACCTCCGATCGCAGCACCCTCGGCGGACTCACCCTCATCTTTTCTTATACCTTTTCGAAAAACCTCCAAAGCGCGAACTACCTGAACACCTGGAATTTCCGTAACGAAAAGCCTGTCAAAGAACTCGTCTCTTATGACAAGCCGCAGAACATCTCGGTCAGCGGCGTTTGGGCCGTGCCCCTGGGCAAAGGCCGTCACTTCCTCGCCAAAGCCAACAACCCCATGCTCAACGGCGTCGCCGGCGGCTGGACCCTCAACTGGGTCATTCGATACACCTCCGGCAATCCCATCGCCGGCATCAACGCCATCAACACCTGCGGCGATCTTCTCGTCGCCGGCCAGTCCAACGGTCGTTGGTGGAACAACGACAAAGGCTGTTGGCGCGGCAACGCGGCCTATCAGTTACGCACTGTGGAAGACCGCTACGCCTGGCTCCGCCAAATGGATAACATCACCGTCAATTTGGCGGCCGCCAAAACATTTCTGCTGACCGAACGATGGCGCTTCCAGTTACGCGGCGAAGCGTTCAATCTGGCCAACCGCCCCATCTATCGCCCCGCCCCCACCACTTACACCGACGTCCGCTTCGGCATGCTTTCGCGCGAACAGCAAAACTTCCCGCGGAACATTCAGGTCAGCGCCAAGTTAATCTTCTAACCGCCGCCAAACCCCATGCCTCACTCCCACCATCACGCCCCGGCCCAATTCAACCGCGCCTTTGCGCTCGGCGTCGCGTTGAACACGGGGTTTGTCGCGCTCGAAGCCTTCTACGGGTGGAAGGTGGGCTCCCTTTCCTTACTCGCCGACGCCGGGCACAACCTCAGCGACGTCGCCGGACTCCTCCTGGCTTGGGGCGGGGTGTGGGCCAGCCAGGTAGCGCCAAATGAGCGCCATACCTACGGCTGGAAGCGCGCCAGTATTCTCGCCGCCTTCGCCAACGCCCTGCTCCTGCTCCTGGCCATGGGTTCGCTCGCCTGGGAAGCCATTGGCCGCTTCGCGCAGCCGTCGCCAGTGCAAGGCCTAACCATCATGGCCGTCGCCGCCCTCGGCATTCTTATCAATGGGGCCACCGCCTTGCTCTTCCTGCGCGGCAAGGATCACGATCTCAACATCCGCGCCGCGTTCGTCCACATGATGGTCGACGCGCTCGTCTCGGCCGGCGTCGTCGGTGCCGGAGCCCTCGCCCTGTGGAAAGGTTGGAATTGGATCGACCCGGTAATGAGCTTACTCATCGTCGTCCTTATCCTCGCCGGCACCTGGAACTTGCTGCGCCAATCCGTCCACCTGCTTTTCGATGGCGTGCCCTTCACGATCAACCCCCAGTCCGTCCGCCAATACTTGGAAACTCTGCCCGGCGTCACGCAAGTGTCCGATCTTCACATCTGGGCCATGGGCACCTCCCAAATAGCCCTCACTGCGCATCTGGTCATGCCCGCTGGCCACCCGGACGATGAGTTCCTCCAACTGGCCACCAAATATCTTCACGACCACTTCGAAATTGAACATGTTACCTTGCAAGTGATGCGCGACCCGTTCCATCGGCCCTGCGGAACCCTACCGGCGGGAAATCCAAGTTGACCACCTTTCCCTTCGCTCTCCTGGCCGGGCTGGCCATCCTCCCCCTCTGGGCCTCCGATCCCGGGCAGGACCTCGCCGAATCCATCAAAAAGGCCACCGGCTCAAAACTTCAAATCTCCTTTGAAATGCGCTCGCGCATCGAACTGCGCGACAAAAGCGAGTTCGGCCGGGGCCTGCCCACCCACGCCAACTTCCTGCGCACTCGTCTCGGGCTCACCTACACCCCCACCTCCTGGATCCGCTTCAGCGCCCTCGGCCAGGACTCCCGCGCCCCCCTCCTCGGCCGCTCCGCCCCCGGCACCATGCGCGATCCCTTCGACGTCCAGGAATCCTACTTCGAAATCTTGCCTTCCGCCAAAACCGGCCCCGGCGGAGACCTCGGCCGCCGGATGGTCCAATACGGCGATACCCGCCTGATCGGCGCGCCCCAATGGGCCTACACCGCCCGCACCTACGACCTCGCCCGCACCTGGTGGCGCACCCCCCACGCCCGCTTCGAACTCCTCCTCGTCTCGCCCATCAAACCTTCCGGCACCGGTTGGAATCGCCCCATCCTCGGCGACCGCGTCTGGGGAACCTACAACTCCTGGAAAGATCTCTGGCTTCAGTCCGTCGTCGACGTCTACGCCCTCCGCCACACCCAAAATCGCCCCGGCGGCTTCACCGGCTCAGGTCGTCTCCGTACCGATTCCGTCGGCTTCCGCTGGGCGGCCCGCCTGTCGAAACAAGCCCGCGTCACCACCGAAGGAATTCTGCAAAACGGCCGCATCGAAAACGCCGCCCATCACGCCTACGCCTACGTCGGCCAGTTCGGCTACAAGTTCCCGCTTCTCGCCCGTTCGATGGATATCGCCACCGAGTGGAAGTATGCCTCCGGCGGCCAGAGCGCAACCGCCAGCCACACATTCGATCAGTTATACCCGGCCGCTCATGATAAGTTCGGCCACGAGGATCTCCTCGGCTGGCGCAACGTCCAAAACCTCCGTTCCACCGCCGTCTGGGCCCTGACCCCCAAGCTCAGTCTCACCACCATGTTCAACGATAGTTGGCTGGCCGATCGCACCGACGCGGCCTACAACGCTCAGGGCCGCGCGATCGCCCGCTCCGTTCGCGGCACTGCTGGCAGTCACCTCGGCCGGGAATTGGACGTCTACATCGGCTGGAAGCGAGGGCCGTACACCTTCGCCGGAGGCGGCGGCTACTTCTTCACCGGCGAGTTCTTCCGCCGCACCACCCCCGGTCTCGGCCAGCGGCTGTTCTATCTCTCCCACACTTACAGCTTTTAGTTTCTGAGCGCCTGGTCTAATCCCCCCGCCTTTCAGGCGGGCCGCTTTTAGCCACAGTGCTGCAAAATAGGGAGATGGCGGA
>JBKJLJ010000589.1:0-2820 GCA_046597015.1 Bryobacteraceae bacterium | reverse complement strand
CCCGCCACGCGATCAACCCGGACCTCATACGGCTCAAAAATCGCCCGCATCCGGTAGTATTCTTCCTGCGAAATCGGGTCGTATTTATGGTCATGGCACCGCGCGCATTTCACGGTGACGCCCATAAATCCCAACATCGTATGGTCCACCGCGTCCTGCATCCAACCGTCCCGATCAAACTTCGAATAGTTGCGCGCCAAAAACCCCGTCGCCCGGACCGTATCCGGATCCTCCGGAGCCACCTCGTCCCCGGCCAACATCTCCAAAATCATTCGGTCATATGGCTTATCCCGGTTCAGCGCCTCCACAATCCAATCCCGCCAACGCCAGATAAACTTCTGACTATTCCGGACTTCGCTCGCGTTTCGATATCCGTACCAGTCGCTGTAGCGCCAAATGTCCATCCAATGCCGGCCCCACCGCTCGCCGTACCGCGAGTCTGCCAGAAGCCCGTCAATCACCTGCTCATAGCTCATCTTGGCTGCCTTCGCCATCTCCTCCGGCGACGGAGGCACCCCCAGTACATCCAGATAAGCCCGCCGAACTACCGTCCACCGGTCCGCCGCCGCCATTGCCTTCAATCCCCGCTTCGCCCGCTCCGCCCCCAAAAACGCGTCGATCGGATTGCCCGGCCCCGGCGGGGTCGCCCGCGCCGGTTTCTCAAACGCCCAGTGCTTCACCTTCGGCACGGATGCCGTCAACGCCCGCTGCTCCCAAGGCGCGCCGTCTTCAATCCAAGCGGCCACCACCGCCAACTCGGCCTCGCTGAACTTGGCTCCGAACTTGGGCATGGCAGGCGTAGCCGTATGCGCCAACACCTGGTACAGGTAACTCTCTTTCGCCTTACCCGGCACCATCCCCGCGCCCCTGTCTCCACCCCGAACCGCGGTCTCCCGTCGCGACAAATCCAGCCCCGATTGCTTTGTCGCCCCGTTGTGACAGCCCACGCAGCGGGCCTCCAGAAGCTTCACCGCCTCGGGCGCTTGCGCCCAAAGCCCCACCGCCATCCCGAAGGCTAAGGCTGCTCTACACAATGCCCTTGATCACCTCACCCTGGATTTCGGTCAACCGTTCCCGTCGCCCTTGATGCAGATAGTTCAGCGCATCCTGGTCCAAGCCTAGCTGATGCAAAATCGTCGTATGGATGTTCCGCAAATGGTGCGGACGTTCCACCGCATACAGCCCCACCTCGTCCGTCGTCCCTTCGGCCACGCAGCCTTTGATTCCACCGCCCGCCATCCACATCGTAAAGCCCGTATTGTTGTGGTCGCGCCCCTTGCCGCCCTGCGCCTCTGGCGTCCGGCCGAACTCGCCGCCCCAAACCACCAGCGTGCTGTCGAGCAATCCGCGCTGCTTCAAATCCTTCAGCATCGCCGCGATCGGCTTATCCACCCGGGCCGCCATCCGCAAATGATTCTCTTCGATATCGTCATGCGCGTCCCATTGCGAAATCGCCGGTCCGCCCGAAACCACCGTCACAAAACGAACGCCCTTTTCCACCAACCGCCGAGCCATCAAGCAGCGCCGCCCGAAGTCATCCGTCACCGCGTCGCCGATTCCATAACTCGCCCGAATGTGCGCCGGCTCGTTCGCCATATCGAACACCGCCGGAGCCTCCGTCTGCATCTTGAACGCCAAATCGTACGTGCTCAGCCGCGCCGAAAACTCGTCGTCCCCCGGCGGCATCGTTGCCTCGTCAATCTCCCGAATAAACTTGAGTGTGTTCCGCCGCTGCGCGAGCGTCACCCCTTCCGGCATCTCCAAATTCAGCACCGGCTTCTCGCCGCCTCGGAACACGTTCGGCTGGTACACCGCCGGCAAAAACGCGTTCGCGTACACCGGTTGTCCCGCCTCGATCGTCCCGAACGGATCCGGCATCACCACATAGCCCGGCAACGATTCGCTCTCGCTCCCCAACCCATACAAGGACCACGAACCCATGCTCGGAAAGCCCGGCACAATCCGCCCCGTAAAAAGCTGGTACTGCGCCGACGAGTGAATAAACGCGTCCGCCTGGCACGAACGAATCACCGCCAGATCGTCCGCACAAGTCGCCGTATGGGGAAGCAGATCCGACACCCAGAGCCCGCTCTTGCCATGCTGCTTAAACGTCCGCTTCGTCCCGAGCAGCTTCGGCGTACCGCTGATAAACTGCCGTTTGGCCGGCCGGAACGATGCCGGCAGCGGCTGCCCGTCCAGCTTATTCAATAGCGGCTTTGGGTCAAACGTCTCCATCTGGCTCGGCCCGCCAGCCATAAAGAGAAAGATCACCGACTTCGCCTTGGCCGGAAAATTGGGCTTCCGCGTCTCCGCCTTCAACATCGCCCCGTATGCCAAGCTGCCGAAACCGCAGAAAGCATCCGTCAGGAACTCGCGTCGATTGCGTGTGGGTTTAGAGTGGTTGCTCATTGGACGTACAAAAAGTCATTGGCCGCGAACAAGGCGAGCGTAAACTCGCGGAGCGGGTTGCTGGCTAAGAACCGGACCGATGCCTCCCGCTCTTTATTCACCGGCGGCCGATTGAACACCCGTTCAAACGCCGTTTCAATCTGTTTCTCCCGGTCCAGCTTGCTCAACCGTTCCGCCAGAGCCACCGAAGCCTGCCGCGTCAACGGGCCATTCAAAAGCTCCAGCGCCTGCGGCGCGTGCGTACTGCTCTCCCGCCGCGCACAGCTCAACAGCGTATCCGGCGAATCAAATACCTCCATAAACGGCATCCGCATATTCCGCTTTTGAAAGAGGTAGATGCTGCGGCGATTGTGCTGCGCCACGTCCGGCGTCACCGCCCATTGGTCGGGCTTGTAAAGCAGGTTCACCAGT
>JBKJLJ010000574.1:0-13308 GCA_046597015.1 Bryobacteraceae bacterium | reverse complement strand
GCCGGGCGTTCCGCGGACGGACGTGAAAGTGGCGGGAGAACCCGGCATCGCGCTGCTTAAAACCGGCGCTTGGATGGCGCGGCAAGGCGGCTACATTTCCGATTACGACGAATTGATCGCTGGCAAGTTGGCGCACGTCCTTTGCGGCGGTGCGGTGCCGGCCGACACACTCGTCAGCGAGCAGCGCTTGCTGGATTTGGAGCGCGAAGCGTTTTTGAGTTTGTGCGGAAACCCGCAGACGCAAGCGCGCATGCAGCATATGTTGAAGACCGGGAAGCCCCTGCGGAATTAATGTCATGAAAGAAGCCGTTATTGTTGATTGCGTACGAACTCCCGTCGGCAAAGCACCCCGCGGGGCACTGCGGCAGACGCGGCCGGACGATTTGGCCGCCGTGGCGATTCAGGGGTTGCTCGCCCGCTATCCGGGGTTGGCGCCGGACGAGATTGAAGACATTATCTTGGGCTGTGCGACGCCGGAAGCCGAAAGCGGCATGAACGTCGCCCGCATCGCCGGGTTGCGCGCGGGCTTGCCCGACACCGTGTGCGGCGTGACCATCAACCGGTTCTGCTCCTCGGGCTTGCAGGCGATTGCGATGGCCGCCGAAAGAATTCGGGCCGGGATGGCCGAGACGCTGATCGCAGGCGGCACCGAGAGTATGAGCATGCTGCCGATGGCGATGGTGCGCATTGCGCCGAACCCATATCTCGTCGAGCATCGGCCGGAGGCCTACATCAATATGGGCCTGACGGCGGAGAACCTGCAGCGACGTTACGGGATCAGCCGGGAAGAACAGGACGCGTTTGCGTTCGCAAGCCATCAGAAGGCGATTGCGGCGCAGGAGCAGGGCAAGTTCGACGACGAGTTGATTCCGGTGGGTTCGTTTCGTAAAGACGAAGGGCCGCGGGCGGATACTTCCCTGGCGGCGTTGGCCAAGCTGAAGCCGGCGTTCCACGTGAAGGGCACTGTGACGGCGGGAAATTCTTCGCAAACTTCGGACGGTGCCGCGGCAGCGCTCGTCATGTCGGCGGAACGGGCGCAGGCGTTGGGACTCAAGCCGCGGGCCCGGTTCGTCAGCTTCGCCGTGGGCGGCGTGGGGCCGGAGGTAATGGGGATCGGCCCGGTCGTCGCCATCCCGAAAGCGCTGCGGCTGGCGGGTTTAACGCTGGACCAGATCGGGGTGATCGAGCTGAACGAAGCGTTCGCGGTGCAGGCGATGGCGGTAATGCGGGAAGCGGGCCTGGATCCGGAACGCGTAAACCGGAATGGCGGGGCGCTGGCGTTGGGGCATCCGCTGGGATGCACGGGCGCAAAATTAACAGCCACGATTCTGCGCGAAATGGAACGCGGTAATCATCGGTATGGCATGGTAACGATGTGTATCGGCGGCGGACAAGGCGCGGCCGGGATTTTCGAAAGGATGTGAAGCGATGCAAGGCGGCGGATTTTTAGTCGAAGACCAGACGGCGGCGCAGGTATTTACCCCGGAAGATTTCACCGAGGAACATCGCGCAATTGCCAAAGCAACCGAGGAGTTCTCGGCCAAAGAGATTGAACCCAATTTGGAGGCGATTCAGCACCAGGAGCCCGGCGTAGCGGTGCGGGTGCTGCGGAAATCAGCCGAACTGGGGCTGACCGCCGTGCTGGTACCGGAAATCTATGGCGGCATGGAGATGGACCTGACCTCGGCGATGATTGTGGCCGAGGGGATTGCGAAGGACGGTTCCTACGCCGGTTGGCACGGGGCGCACAGCGGCATCGGCACTTTGCCGGTACTGCTCTACGGCACCCCGGCGCAGAAGGAAAAGTATCTGACGAAGTTGGCTTCCGCGGAGCTGATTGGCGCCTATTGCCTGAGCGAACCGCAGGCTGGTTCCGACGCGTTGGCGGCGAAAACGCGGGCCGACCTTTCCGAAGACGGCACCTACTACACGCTGAACGGCCAGAAGATGTGGATCACCAACGGCGGTGCGGCGGACCTGTACACGGTGTTCGCCAAGGTCGGTGGCGAGAAGTTCACGGCGTTTCTAGTCGAGCGTTCCACCCCGGGGGTTTCGGCCGGGGCGGAAGAGAAAAAGATGGGGATCAAGGGCAGTTCAACGACGCCCGTCTTTCTCGACAACGTAAAAGTGCCGGCCGAAAACGTCCTCGGCGAAATCGGCCGGGGGCACATCATCGCCTTCAACATCTTGAATCTGGGGCGGCTGAAGCTGGGTCCGTTCGCCGTGGGCGGCATGAAGAATGTCCTTGCCCTGAGCTTGAAGTATGCGAAGGAGCGGGTCGCCTTCGGCAAGCAGATTGGACAGTTCGGCATGATTCAGGCCAAGCTGGCCGAGATGGCGATTCAGACTTATGCCGCGGAAACGATGAGTTATCGCGTTACCGGCATGATTCAAGAGAAGCTGACCGGTTGGAGCTGGGCGCAGGCCGACGCGGCGGCGGTGAAGCTGAAGGCGGTGGAAGAGTTCGCCGCGGAGTGTTCCTACATCAAGGTGTTCGCCAGCGAAGCGCTGGATTATGTCGTCGACGAGGGCGTGCAGATCCACGGCGGCTATGGCTATCATCAGGACTACCTCGTCGAGCGGGCCTATCGCGATTCGCGCATCAACCGAATTTTTGAAGGCACCAACGAAATCAATCGGATGCTGGCGACCGGCATGATTCTCAAGCGGGCGCAGCGCGGGCAGTTGCCGCTGGTGGCGGCCGTGAAGAAACTGCAGGGCGAACTGTTGGCCGGGCCGAGCTTGAGCAGCGGGCCGACGGACCTCGTCAAAGCGGCAAAGAAAGTGGCGTTGCTCTGCCTCGGCGTCGCTTATCAGCGCTTTCTGGCCGAACTCGATAGCCAGCAGGAGATTCTGGCCGCGTTGTGCGACATCACGATGCAGGCGTTCGCTATGGAGTCAGTGCAGTTGCGGAGCCAGAAGCATAACGTGGCACCGAAGATGACTGCGGTGTTTCTGCAAGACGCGATGGGAAAGATTGAGGGCCACGCGCGGATGGTGCTGGCGGCTTGTGCGGAAGGAGACGATCTGCGGATTCAACTCTCCGCGCTGCGGCGGTTGGCCAAATATGAGCCGATCAACACGATCGGCCTGCGGCAGGAGATCGCCCAGCGGCTTCAAACGGCGCAGCGGTATGTCCTCGTCTAAGCAGCGAGTGGTGGTGCTGGTCGGCTTGCCGGGGTCGGGCAAGTCGACTTGGTTGGCGAAGCAAGGCGTGGGCGCGTTGTCGTCCGATGCGATGCGGAAACTGCTCCGCGACGACGAAGCGGACCAGACGATCCACGGCGAGGTGTTCGCGCTGCTCCGCCACCTGTTGCGGCTGCGACTGCGGTTGGGCGCGGCGACGACGTATATCGACTCGACCAACCTAACCAAGCGGGAGCGGCGGATTTGGGTAAAAATCGCTTCTGATGCGGGAGCGGATTGCGAGGCCGTGTTGTTCGATCTGCCGCTGGCGGTCTGCTTGGCCCGGAACGCCAAAAGAACGCGCAGCGTCCCCGCAGAGGTTATGGAGCTAATGGCGGGACGTTTGGTTCGTCCGGAGCCGGCAGAGGGGTTTGCGGCGATTCGAGTCGTTTCCAGTTAACGAGCACCAGACCCCAGAGCAGGACGGGTAGCAGAAGCAGAGTGGCCGTCAACCCAGCCACGTTTTGGGGCGTCCATCCGCGATCGATCAGCACCCCGGCCGAAGAACTCGCCAAGGACATCACGATGACCGCGATGCCGAATTCAGCCGAAAAGACGCGGCCGCGGAACTTATCGTCGGTATTGATTTGCAGCAGCGTCGTCGAGCCGACCCAAGTTACCGTGCTGCCCATATGCGCGATGACAACGCCGAGACAAGCGATGGGCATCGTCGGGGCTTGGCTGAGGATGAAGTAACCGAGCGAAGCCACCACGAAGCCAATCAGGATGGCGTAGCGTTGGCGGGTTTGATTGCGGCCCGCGATGTAGCCGAGCAAAATTGGACCGGTAAGGGCTCCAATGCCGCGGGAGCCCATCAGCACACTGACGCCGAGCGCGGCGGCGCGTTCGGGAGCGGCGCCGAGCCAAGTGACGGCAAACTTCTCACGGCCGAGCATGGTGAGCAGAACCCAGTTCGACGCAATGATGGAGTTGCCGGATTTAACGAACAGGGTGGCCAACATCCGCGCGTCTCGCCGCACATAGCGCACCCCTTCGAGAATTGGTTTGAAATCGTAGAGATCCCGCCAGTGCAACGGAGCGTGGCCTTCGGTGTGCGGTTCATGAAACTTCATCCGGCGCACGATCAGGGCCGAGGCGATAAAGGAACAGGCATCGATGGCGAAGACTGCTTCCCGACCCAACAAGGCCAAAGCAATGCCCCCGAAGGTGAAGCCCATCGCGAAATTAAAGCTCCAAGTCGTCGAACTGAGGGCGTTGCCGACGAAGACCTCATCGCCGGTGGTGATATTCGGGACGATGGAAGAGCGGGCCGGTTCGAACAGGCCCCACATCACCGTTTCGAGAAACAGCAGGACCCAAAGTAGCGGCAGCATTGCCGGGGTGCGCACAAAGAGCATGCAGGCGATGATGAGCGCCCGGCAGAGGTCGGCGAACATCATCACTTTCCGGCGGCTTAGCCGGTCGTTGAGTACGCCGGCGGCCGGTGCGGTGAGGCACTGCGGCAACACCTGAAGCACGAAGGCGAAGCCGATCGATTCGGCCTTGCCCGTGAAATCCAGCAGGAGGTTGTAAAGCGCGAGCGTGAAAAACCAATCGCCAATTTCACTGATGACTTGGGCGCTCCACAGCAATCGGTAATTTCGATTACGACGGAGGAGTTGCCAGTAGTCTGGGATCGTGACCCGGCGACGCTCGGTCATGGCGCGATGGTGTAAAGGCCCATGCGCTCTTTGGCGGTTTTTACGATGCCGGCGGCGATCGGGGTCACCCGGTCACGACCCTGCTGCAGAACCGATTCAAGATAGCCGGGATCCGCCATGACTTCGGCGTACCGCTTCTGGATGGGCTCCAGGCCCGCGAGGACGGCTTCGGCCACCGTCTTCTTCAGGTCGCCATAGCGAAGCCCGGTGAAGTGCTGCTTCATCGCATCGTCGGACCAATCGGTAAACGCTTGAAAGATCCCGAGCAGATTCTCGACGCCCGGACCCATCGTTTCAAAATCGACCGCGGGGTTGGAGTCGGTGGTGGCCCGCATGATTTTTTTGCGGGCCTCTTCGGGCTTGTCGAGCAAGCCGATGGCATGGCCGGAGCCGGTGGCCGACTTGCTCATTTTCTTCGTCGGATCGTCGAGGCCCATCACACGAGCGCCAACCATGGGCAGGCTCGTCTTCGGCACGACAAACGTTTCGCCGTACAAGTGGTTAAACCGCTCGGCGATGTCCCGGGCCAGTTCCATATGCTGGCGTTGATCATCCCCCACCGGGACGACCGCCGCGTTATAGAGCAGAATGTCCGCCGCCATTAGGACCGGATACTGCAGCAGCCCATCGCCAATCGTTTCGGCCTCCTCGGCTTTGGCCTTGAACTGCGTCATCCGTTCGAGCCACCCGAGGGGTGTGACGCAGGTCAGCAGCCATCCGAGTTCGGCGTGTTGTGGCACGCTCGACTGTACGGTTAGCGAACTGACGGCAGGGTCGATTCCGGCGGCGAGGTAAAGGCCGGCGACCTGTCGAATTTTTTCGCGCAGCTCTTCCGGCTTCTGGTACACCGTGATGGCGTGGAGATCGACGATGCAAAAAATGCACTCGTATTCATGCTGCAGCTTGACCCAATTACGGAGGGCGCCGAGGTAGTTGCCTATATGAAGGTTTCCGGTGGGCTGCATCCCGGAGAAGACACGTGCTTTCATCGCCAACTTCCAGTCTACTAGTCCACAATAGAGAGAGTGCAGATTGAAGTAGAAAAATTGGTATACGGTGGCGACGGGCTGAGTCGTCACGAAGGTCGCGTCGTGTTGACGCCGTATGTGCTCCCCGCCGAGCAGGTCAGAGTGGAAGTGGCGCGCGAGCGCAAGGACATGCTGGAGGCACGCGTCGACGAAGTACTGACGCCGTCGCCCCATCGGGTGGTGCCGCCCTGCCCGCATTTTGGCATCTGTGGTGGCTGCCATTATCAGCACGCCGAATATAAGTTCCAGGTGGAGCAGAAAGCGGCAATTGTGCGCGAGGTCTTTTCGCGCATTGGCCGGATCGAAATTCCCGGTGAAATCGGCACCATAGTCGGCGAGCCGTTCGGCTATCGCAACCGGATCCAGATTCATATCGAAGGCGTTCGCCTGGGCTTCAAAGAGGGAGGATCGCACAAGCTACAGCCGATTGAGCAGTGCCCGATCTCCTCGCCGAAGCTGAATGAGAGTTTGCAGATTATTCGCGGAATGTTGAAGAACTCCCGCTGGCCGGGCTTCCTGCGCTCGCTCGAACTGTTTACGAACGAGAAGGAAGTGCAACTGAACGTCATCGAGACGATGGCCGGACGGCGCGTGGCCCGTAGCTTCTTCGACTGGTGCGAAAACGAAATCCCGGGGGCGATCACGGGTGCGTTGGAGTACGAAGGGTTCCGGGTCAGCCATAAATCGTTCTTCCAGGTGAACCGTTTTCTGCTGAAGCAATTGGTAGAAGCGGCCATTGGAAACGCGGGGGGCGAGTTGGCACTTGAGTTGTATGCCGGAGTCGGATTGTTCAGCATTCCGCTGTCGAGCCGTTTCACAAAGGTGGTTGCCGTTGAGAGTTCGAAGTCGGCCCTGGCGGACCTGGAAGTGAACTGCCGGCGGGCGAAAACGACCGTGGAGCACCACCGGGCGAACGCCGATCTGTTCCTCGAAACGATGCAACGGAAGCCGGAGTTTGTTTTGGCCGATCCGCCGCGGGCGGGGCTCGGCGCGGGCGTCGTGAAAGACCTGATTCGGCTGCAACCGAAGCAGATCGCCGTCGTTTCCTGCGACCCCTCCACCATGGCGCGGGATGCCAAAGCATTGCTCGAAGCCGGCTACGCCATCGAAAAGTGCCAAGTGATTGATCTGTTCCCGCAGACTTACCACATCGAAACCATTACTCACTTCACCCACGGGGGGTAAGCGTACGTAGTTTCCCGCGCTGCGGTTCGTGTTGTTCAGCGGACTCGCCCCCGGTTTTGCAGGGGCTTTTACCAGATCAGCGCCCGGGTCCCACCGGGAGCCACCGGTAAGCCACCAAGGGTGGTTACCGCCCGCGGAGTCGACAGTCCCGCGTTAAAAATCCGCCTTCACTATCCCCCGGAATGCTAAACTGAAATTTGCTAGGTCTCGGGCTCCGTGCAACGGGCGGCTGCAAACCCCGCCAGATTCGGAAGGAAGCAACGGTAGTGGTTTAGCTCGTGTGCCGCGGATCACCCGAGGCTTGGCATTTTCTTTTTAAGCCCCCCGCATGTATCAGGTCATCGCGCGCAAGTACCGGCCCCAGTCCTTTGCCGAACTGGTCAGTCAAGAGCACGTTAAAACGACGCTCGACAATGCGATCAACCAGCGACGGATCGCCCACGGCTACATTTTCAGCGGCCAACGCGGGACGGGCAAAACCAGCGTCGCCCGCATTATGGCGCGTTGCTTGAACTGTCTCGAAGGACCGACGTCAACCCCGTGCAACGTTTGCGCAAGTTGCAAGGAAATCACGAGCGGCGGTGCCGTCGACGTGATTGAGATCGACGCGGCATCCAACCGCGGCATCAACGAAATGCGCGAACTGCGCGAGAGCGTGCGCTACCGACCGGCGCGCGATCGCTACAAGGTCTTCATCGTCGACGAAGCGCACCAGATTACCAACGAGGCGTTCAACGCTTTGCTGAAAACGTTGGAAGAGCCGCCGGAGTGGGTCGTGTTTATCCTCTGCACGACCGAGTCCCATAAGATTCCCACGACGATCGCCTCCCGCTGCCAGCAGTTTTCCTTCCGCAGTGTGGACTTCGATGAACTCTTACGGCGCATGGAATGGATCTGCGCGCAGGAAGGCATCACGGCGGATCCGGAAGCATTGGCCGTGCTGGCGCACGTAGGCGAAGGCAGCGTCCGCGATTCGCTGTCCGCCCTCGACCAGGCGATCGCCTGCTGCGGTGCCACGTTGCATGCTCCCGAAGTGCGGGCTTTGTTGGGCATGTTCTCGCAGGACGCGATGAACCAGGTGACCACCGCCCTCCTTGCCAGCGATTCCGCCCGCATGCTGGACATCGTAGACGAGTTGGAGCGCAAAGGCGCTAATTTGCAGCACTTCTGTCGAGAGTTGGCCCGGCACATCCGCAATCTGCTCGTGGCGAAAATCTCGGGCGAAGGGACGCGGCTGATCGCCGCCTCGCCGAACGAAAAGAAGAACATGGCCGCCGTCGCCGCTCAGTTCAGCGAAATGGACCTGACGCGGTACTTGCAGGTCACTCTGGACGTGTTCAAGGATTTGCAGTATTCGCTCCAACCGCGGTTGCACTTGGAGATCGGCCTATTAAAGCTCGTGCATGCGGCGAAGCTGACGTCGATTGAAGAAGCCATCGCCAAGCTGGGTCCAGGTTCCGGGCCTTCGCCTTCGGCGTCGAAGCCGCCGCAGTCGAGGCCCACACCCAGTGGGTCCAGTTTTGCGGCCCCTCCCGTTTTTGAAGATCCGCTCGCCGAAATTGCGGCTCTGCCGCCTTGGCAATCGACGGCGAAGGCCCCGGCCGGCAATGCGTTCGTCGATGCGGCACCAGGCAAGGCCCCAGCCCGGCCCACGGCCCCAACCAAGAAAACCGACGGCGATCTTCGCTCCCGCCTGTATGCCGCGGCGCTCGAACTCGGCCTGAAGTTTACAGCCGATGGCTTCGAAGCAGCCGAGATCACCGAAGCCAACGGGCTGATCGAGATCGTGGCACCTGAAGAGTGCGAGTTCACGATGAAAGAGCAGGACGTCACCCGCGTCATCGCGGCCATTGGCATGGTCGGCGTGCGGGCCAAAGTTCGCTTCTCTGCTTCCGTCGTCTCCGGCCCATCAGCGGCCGCCAAGCTGGCCGCCGCCGATGATGCGACCGAGCGAGCACTGGCCAATTCCACCGTAAAGAGATTCCAGGAGACGTTTCCGGATAGTTTAGTCCGCAGCGTCCGCAACTTGAAGGAGTAATGAAATGAAACTTCCCGGTAACATGCAAGGCATGATGCAGCAGGCGCAGAAGATGCAGGCCAAGCTGCAGGAAGAGATCGCCGCGATTCGCGTGGAAGCCTCGGCCGGCGGCGGCACGGTGACGGTCCAAATGGACGGCCAGAAGCGTTGCTTGGGCGTGAAAATCGACCCCGAAGTGGCCGGCGACACCGAGATGTTGCAAGATTTGGTGATGGCCGCTTTCAACGAAGCCCACAAGAAAGTGGAAGACGAGAGCCAGAAGAAGATTGGCGGCATGCTCGGTGGACTCGGCCTACCCCCCGGGTTGTTCTAAACCCCGATGTCCGATCTAGCCGAACCGCTAGCCCGCATGGTGGAAGAGTTCCGGCGCTTGCCCGGAGTGGGGGCGAAGTCCGCCCAACGGATGGCTTTCTACGTTTTGCGGGCATCGGTAGACGACGCTCATCGATTGGCCCAAGCTATCATCGACGTCAAAGAAAAGCTCGGCTTATGCCGGGTTTGCAACAATATCAGCGATAGCGAGTTGTGCCCGTATTGTACCAACCCTTCGCGCGATCAGCATGTCATCTGCGTGGTCGAAGAAGCACCCAACATTTTGCCGATCGAGGTGACGCGATCCTTCGGCGGGCTCTATCACGTGCTCCATGGCTCGATCTCTCCCCTGCGCGGGATTGGCCCGGAACAGTTGAAGATCAAGAGCTTGCTCGAACGGTTGCAAGACGAGTCGGTGACGGAAATCATTCTGGCAACGAACCCCACAGTAGAGGGCGAAGCAACCGCGGCCTATCTGGCCCGCCTGTTAAAGCCGTTGGGCATCAAGGTTATGCGGATTGCGATGGGAATCCCCGTGGGGAGCGATTTAGAGTATGCCGATGAAGTCAGCATGTCGAAAAGCATGGAGAATCGCCGGGAGATGTAGCGTTCTGCTAGCCGCGCCTCGGACTTGACGACGGAAGAAGGAAACACGCCGTTCGCGGGGCCCGGGATCCAATTGTGGACGGTAGACGACGGTCTGCCCATGGCTCTCATCATCGTCCCCACCCTTAACCACCATCACGCCGGCTCGCCAGGATCTAGAGCACGCGCAGCGGATCGAACTCTCGCAACCCGCCGTCGGTTAGCGCCCCGATAGCGACGTTGACCAGTAAATTGTCAGTCGCCGGGCGCAGAAGCTCAACCTTCAGATAGTTGCTCGAAAGCGCCATGTTCCCCTGACCGAGGGTAACCACTGAGAGCGGCCGGCCGACGAAACGCTGGCGAAAAGCGAGGTTTTTGCGGTCGGCCAGTTCGCGGAGTTCCCGATTGCGCTGCTTGCGGACGGGCATCGGAACTTGGTCGGGCGCGTCCGCGGCCGGGGTGCCCGGGCGAGCCGAGTACGTGAACACGTGCAAGTAAGTGAACGGGAGCTCGTCAATAAAGCGGAACGTTTCGGCAAACTCAGCGTCCGTCTCGCCAGGAAAGCCAACCATCACGTCCGCACCGATCGCGGCGTCGGGCATGAGCGTTCGGGCCTTGGTGACGCGGTCAGCGTAGTGGCGCGGCCGGTACTTCCGATGCATGCGTCGGAGCACAGTGTCGGAGCCGGATTGCAGCGGCGCGTGGACGTGGCGGGCGATGCGAGGGGAGTCGGCCATTAGTCCGAGCAAGTCATCGGAAAAGTCCATCGGCTCGACCGAAGAGAGGCGGATCCGCTCGATCTTCGTCTCGTCGAGGATCCGGCGGACGAGGCCGGCCAGACGCAGCGTCTGCCCCGGTTCCCTGCCCCACCGGCCGAGGTTGATGCCGCTCAGGACCACCTCGCGATAGTTCTGACTGAGATGACGGACCTGGGCAATCACCTGATCAACGGGCATCGAGCGGCTGCGGCCACGAACGAACGGAATGATGCAAAACGAACAGCGGTTGTTGCAGCCGTCCTGAATTTTCAGGTTCGGGCGCGCTCGATCACCGGCGGCGTCCTCGATCGGTGCCGAGAGAAAATCGTGCTGGGCAAAGATGTCGCCGACGTGGATCTGGCCGTGAAACGGGGTGAGCGTTTCGGCAACAATATCGGGGATTTGTGTTTTATGCGAATTGCCGACCACCCAGGTGACCCCGGGGAGAGCGCCTAACTCTTCGGGGGCACGTTGAGCGTAACAGCCGGTGAGCAGGATCTGGGCCGCGGGGTTGTCGCGGTGCACGCTGCGAACCATGGAGCGGACATCGGCGTCAGCGTTGGCGGTGACGGTGCAGGTATTGAGCACGACCAGGTCCGCCGAGCGGGCTTCAGGCGCGCTCGATAAGCCACGCTGTTCGAGCATCGACTCGAGGGCCGCGCCGTCGGCTTGCGTGGCGCGGCATCCGAAATTGTGAACGAAAAACTTCTGCAAACTACTATTCTGGCAGTTTTTCCGGCGGCTCTGGCAGGAAGAAGCTGCCCGAGACGCCGATGACATAAACCAGCGCCGCGACACATCCAGCTGCGACGGCGAGTTTGGCGGCGGGCGACGCGCCGGGCGTGTAGTTGGCCAACGTCGTTGTCAGCAGGGCGGCGGAGGTGCCGAGCATCCGCCCCCCGATGTTCGCGGCAAAACTTTCGCCGGTGCCTCGCAAATGGGTGGGATACATGCGCGGCAGGTAGTTGCCCCAGAAGCTGAACTGGGCCACCGTCAACAGGCCGGCCGCGAAGACGCCCCACTTGAGCACATCCACCGAAAGGTTCATCGAGTTGAAGAACACAAGCGGCACCAGGAACAGGCCGGGGATCTGGAAGACGCGGAGAAGTTTCACGCGGCTGACGATGCGGATGGCCAGGAAGGCGAGTAGCACGCGGCCCACCAAGCCGCCGATCTCCTGGAAGAACTGGACGTTGGAAACCACTTTTTGCTGCAGCGGCCGGGCCAGCGGCAGCACCTCAGCAAGGCCGGGGACGATCCGCGGCAGGTGTTGAATCGCGCCGAAGGCCGCCCCGTAACTGGCGGCATACATGATCATCGTGACCCAGGTAGTGCGGCTATACTGCGGCGTGAACAGCTCGGCGAAACTGGGGCGCCGCAGCGTCCCCGCGGCCTTCTTCTGCGCCCAGAGCGGCGACTCCGGCAAAAAAGGACGAATGATCATCAGCGGAATAGCCGGCAGAACGCCGGAGATGAGCGTGTAGCGCCACGCCTCGTGGCCGCCGTGAATCTCCGGCAAACTCGGGGCCCAGGTGACCGCCAAGTAGTAAGCGCCAGTGACGAGAAGACCGCCGATCGATGAAGACGCCTGCGTATATCCGAGCACGTTTTCGCGCTGTTTCGCATCGGGGAAGAGTTCCGCCAGCCAAGCGACAGCGGCGACGAATTCAACGCAAACCCCAATGAAAGTCGTGCAGCGGAAGAACAGAAGCTGTTCGAGAGAGGTAGCGAATCCGGCGGCGAGCGCGGACACGGCATAGATCAAAATGCTCCAGACGAGCACGGAGCGCCGGCCCCAAAGATCGGTGAGATAGCCACCGACCATGCCGAAAATACCGCCGGCGAAGGCGGGGACGAAGAAGAGGAGTCCAGTCCAGCTATTGAACTCCGGAGTTCCCGGCTTCAGGTGGCCAAGTTCCGCTAAGGCAGGCCCGGCGATCAGAGGAAGAACGAGCAGTTCGTAGATATCGAAGGCGAAGCCAAGGGCGGCCACGGCGCAGATCAACCACTGAATCGGCGTGAGCTTGCTGGAAGAAGACATAGGAGAGATTATACCGATGCCGGAGGAAAGTATCGAAGAATTGTGGCGGCCGACGGTTTCGGCGTCAATAGAGAGACGCCCCAGACGAGGGCGGCGGAGATGACCGTCATCGGTACGACGGGAGCAAAACCCGCCACCGTAAAGCCGCGCGGCAGGAAATACAAAGCGACCGTGGCGGCAGAGATGAACAAGGTGGCGGCGAGGGCGCCCCACTTGGTCGAACCGCGCCAACAGAGCGCCGCGACAAACAGCGGCGACATAGCGGCATAGCCGGCAAAGGCGTATTGCACCGCGAGATCGAAAATGGCGACCTTCGCGTTCAGCGCCGTGAAATAGGCGAACGCCGTAACCAGCACGACGAACAGTCGTCCCGTAAAAATCTGCGCGCTTTCGCCGAATTTGGCTTTGCCGCCATAGAAGGCAAAAATGTCCTCCGTGAACATCGTCGACAGCGCCAGAATTTGCGAATCGCTCGCCATCACCGCGGCCATGATGCCAGCGCCGAGCAGCCCGG
>JBKJLJ010000566.1:0-7037 GCA_046597015.1 Bryobacteraceae bacterium | reverse complement strand
GGGCGAGGAGCCCATAAAGCTTTGAAACACTTCAACTGGCAGCCGGTTCGCTTCGTTGTAGCAGGGGATAACGATAGTGGCGGTCATGCGGTAACTTCCATCTTAATCTCTAGAGGGCTAATCGGTAGTTCTGGGCGCTGACTGTTGGCAATCAAATGAAAACGTAGTTTTCTGAACACCGGGCCGAAGGGAGCTACGTCATCCGCGCCTCCCGCGCGAAGCGTCTGCCCGGTCATCTGCCGGTCGAACGGCAGAAAGGTTTTGATTTCGGTCGCAATCGATGGCATGATTCCGGAATGGCTGATGTATCTTTTGTAGACACTCTGCTTCTCCGGCAGAGGCTGTGCGGGAATCTGCGTTAGTTGCGATCGTGCACAACGCTATTGCACCGCTACCTGCCGCTCGGTAGTCCGGCGTCAGCAGCGCCGGAACGCTAATCGCCGGTATCAGCAAAGCGAATCCGGTAAAGAAGCTCACCGCCGCTGCCAACGGAATTATCGGGCTGGGCCATCAGAACCTGCGGTGACAGATCAAGGTATTCGGACGATGACCTCGCCGCCTTTCACCCCATCTCCAGGGGGCTGGCATTGTAAAATTTGCGGTCGCCAGAGTCCCTGGTTCAACCCCTTACGGACCATTCCCCAGAGGTTCCGGTCGGCGCGACGTCCAAAAATCGTAGTTGAGTGATCGCTAAAAAGCGGGTTCCTCCGTGGCCCGGCGACCCCGTGACAAGGCTCTAATTGCTCGTAAATGGCCTCTCCCAGCCATCGCTGCGCCGCCGGATTCCGCCGGCTTTCCCCCCTCGCTTTCGCCGCTCAACCACCCGCCCTTCAGCAGTGCAGCCTCGCCGCCGCGTGCCAAAGCACTTCCTGCAACGGGAACGCCTCCGACAAATGCACCCGCACACGCCGCGCCGTCACCTTCACCTGCGCACCAACCTTTAACAGCCGGGAACGAATCATCACCGCCTTTGCCCGCGCCATCTCCGTGCCCGCCCATCTGCTCCTCCGCAACGCGCTCACCAGCACATACTCCATCCCAGCCAAATACACACGCAGCTGATTGGCGGCCATCGTTTCCGCGCTCACCTCGTACAAAGCTCGCGCGTCCCAATCCTTCTCCGTTAAGCTCGTCACCACATGCCGCGGGCTCTCTTTCCCGCATAACGCCTCGGCCCTGCCCACCACGCGCCGCTCGCGGCTCCAGCTTCCACTTCGCGTCTGGTAGTCGATGTCGGCGAACGCCCGCGCCTGCTCCATCTACAGTACTAGCATCGTTTCCAGCCGCGGATTGCGCGCCAAGCCCACCACATAATCCACGCGCACGGCACCAAGACTGGACTGAGCCAGCGCGACTTTTGCCAAGAAAGTTGAGACCTCCGCTTCCGCCATCTGCAGCCTCGAAGACGCCGACTATGATGGCCACTCTCTCTTCATGCTGATACGAATCGCCGAAGCTCGGGACCAGAGCGTGGAGATCCGTTTCGTTCCCGCCAAGAAGATTCAGCCCGCGGCTACCACCAAATCACCTCTTCCGGACATCGCCGCCTGATCTTGCCTACTTGCGCTTTGGAACTGGCGGCTTGGCCGGTTCTGCTTGGCGCGGCGGGTCCGGGGAAGGCAACGGCAGAGAGTGTTTTTCGCCCCACCAGGCTCCCCAGGTTACGCCCAGCAACACGCTCAACATCAGCGCCATCCCAAACCAGAACCAAGCCATCGTTTTCACGTGATGCGAAGTCGTCTTCAGGCTCTCCAGTTGCGGGGACACCTTCGCGTCCCAATCCGTGGAAAACTGCTTCATCAGCGCCGCCCATTCCGCCGTCCACGTTTCCTCGAACTTCCCCTGCACCGCCTCCTTCGTGGTTGCTTTCACTTCTCTGGTCAGTTCCGTCCGGTGTAGATCCACTAAACGCTTTTGCTCGGCTTGCATGTCCGCCTGCATTTGCTTCAGGCTAGCCGTCAGAAGTTCCGTCTTCTTCGTACTGAGCGCTCGATCCGCTTCCTTGAGCACCTGATCCCGCGCTTCTCCCAACTGTTTTCCTATCTCGGCCACATGACGCCGGAACACTTCTTCCAACCCGATCCGTTCGCGTTTGAAGGCCATCAGTTGGATCAACAGCGGATCGTGGTAGCTCAATCCCATTTCGTCTTTGTCGGTCATCAATTCCTTGACCTCGGCGGGGGCGGGTTGACGGCCAAGGATCTTGGCGAACCGATCTTGCAATTGCGCGAAGTCTTCCGGGTTCGTCATGGCGTCATCTTGCTATTGGTCACAACCCGATTTGCCGGAACAGTTCCGCGCAAGCCGTTCGCCAGCGATGGACTTCCGAACGGCTCCCCAGGGGCATGGAGTCGGCACCGGCTTGGGCGAGGGTAAGGCGCTGGGTGTAGAGTTGATCGGTAATGCGGTCGGCCAGTTCGGGGAAGGTGAGGCTCTTTCCACCGGCGGCTTCGATTTCTTTTCGTAGCTCGCTTGCGTTGTAGAGTTCGAACTTTCGTTCGTCGCCGAAGTAGGCGTTGCGCAGGACGTGGATTTTGATGCCGGGAGCGATATCGCGGAACTCGGCGAGAAGTTCCAAGCTGTCGCGTTGGCGGTTGATGAGCCAGAGGCAGGTGGCTGGGCGCTTCATTTGACTCAGGCCGGTGAGGAGCGTGCCGCCAAACTCTTCCCATAAGCTATTGGTTTGAGCGGCGAGATTGCAGACGACGGCGGCTTCGCGTTGGATATCGAGTTCGTTGACCAGGTCAATCCAGCCCTCGCGTTCAGAGATCCGGGGGAGGCAGTGAGGAACGGATTCTCCATAGGCTTTGGCGACATCAGGATTGGAGGTGTCCGTCTCGATCAGGAAAGCGGGTTTGGTGGGCTCGGAGGATAGCCAGTGGTCGAGGAGGGCCATAGAAGCGAGCGATTTGCCTACGCCGCCTTTATTGCCACCAACCAGGACGAAGGGGAGAGACATGGGGGAAAACTCCTTTTCACGGACACGAGGTTCAGATTCTGGTGCGGTCGGGTTTGAGGGTGAAGGTGGAGTTGCGTTTGGATTTGGACTCTATATCGAGAGACCGGGAATTTTGGGAAAGAGTGGCAGAGGGAGAAGAAGAAAGAGCTTGGGGCGGGGAAGAGGCTGGAGAGGAGTTGGCGATTTTGCGGGGAGCGGGAGCTTTGCGCACGCCAAGGGGAATGGCATTGCGGGACCGCTTGTGGCGGGGTTGGCGGGCGTAGTTGCGAAGTGTGGATTGAGCGACGAGGAGGCCAGCGGAGTTGAGGTGGGTGGCTATCTCGGCGAGGGTGTAGCCTTTTTCACGGAGGGCGGTGATCTGAGGGACGAGGAGGTTGACGGCTTTGCGGATGGAGAGGGAATCGGAAAGTGGGGCGGGGAGGGAATCGAGGTGCTGGCGGATCTTCTCGACGGTTTCGGAAGTGATGGTGGCGGATTGCTTTTTGCCGGGCATATAGAGTTGTTTGAGCGTCCCACCAAGGATGGAGCAGGGAGGGCTGCTCAGTCCCTATGTATCATATTGCTCCCGAGGAATCAATATGATACTTCTTAAGAGAATGGAACTGAAATCATCCAGTGAATCTGTAGAAGGGACAAGTCGCGTAATGTATATACGTTCACGCGCTGCGCTTGTATCCGTCTATCCACCACTTCGTGCCCAATCCGCCTGCGGCTCCTCGGGCACTTCGTTCTACGACCTTGCTCAGGGCTGCGCCCCGAGACCCCTTTTGCGAACGAACCGCGCCGCCCCGCTGGGGCTGGGGAAAAGGAGCGCGGCATGGCCTTCGGTACAGTAAAGAAGAAGCGCGAGGCGGTGATCATTCTGCGCCTCCTGCTGGAGGAGAAAACGGCAGTTGCGGTTGAGGCGTCCAAGGCCGGATTGACGGTGAGCGAGTTCGTCCGGCGCCGGGCACTGGGCCGTCCGGTCAAGAGCCGAATGACCGAGAAAGTCATCAACGAGCTTCGGCGACTCGGCGGGCTGCAGAAGCACTTGGCCACGAAATACCAGCACAAGAAGGACGCCATCGATGAGGTGCTGGTCGAGATCAAGCAGGCGATTCAGCGGATTGATATGGATAGCGAAGAGGAGACTGTTGCCGGTGCAAAGGGCTAGGATGGAAGAAGCTTGAGAAAGGTAGAGTCGATCATGACCATCACTTTGGAAATTCCGGAAGCGCTGGCTGCCCAACTCGGTGGCGGTTCGCCTCAACAATTGTCCCGCCATGTTTTCGAAGCAGTCGTGTTGGAAGCCTACCGAGAGGACCGGTTCGGGGGGCCGCAGGCTGCTGAACTGCTCGGTTTCTCCAGGCTGGAGTGGAATCACTTCCTCAAAGAAAGGCAGGTGGTTGAGCACGCCTATTCCGTTGAAGACCTTGAGAGGGATGTGGCCACTATTCAGCGGCTCCGCGCTGAAGGGGTGCTCCCTCCAGTCGGATGAGTATGGTTGTTGTTGCCGACACTTCGCCGATCAACTACCTGATGGAGACCGGCTACATCGAGGTCTTGCCCAGCTTATATGGCCAAGTGCTTCTTCCCACTTCCGTTCATGAAGAACTCCTGGACAAGGGCAGCTCGGACATTGTTCGGAAATGGGCCAGTGCGCTCCCCTCCTGGATCTCGGTTCAAACCCCCGCTGCTTCTCCTCCACTGCCGAGCGGATTGCACCGAGGGGAGATGGACGCGATTGCGTTGGCGGAAGAACTACACGCCGGCCTGATCCTGATGGATGATGCGGCGGGAACGCGTTACGCTCTGGAGCGCGGGTTGACGATCACAGGTACTCTAGGGGTGCTGGTCGAAGCCGCTCAAAACGAGTGGCTGAAAATCGACGCGGCACTGTCGAAGCTGAAGCATACTGATTTTCGAGCCACGCCAGGTTTGTATGAGAGAGCCCGGCAACTGGCTTTCACTAAGCCACCGGTTCTGCCTCGGCGTAAACAGGAGTGAGCTTATATGCTAGCCCCGATTTCCGGCCGCCGCCGCGATGGAAAGAGTAGCTTTCGAACGCTCACCCGATACCTGACCGAGGGCCGTGACCCGGTGACCGATGAGATCGTAGAGCGCGGCGAGCTTTTTCTCTCCGACAATATGATCTCCCGCGAAACGGTAGCGGCCGAGATGCGGGCGTTGGCTTTCGAGAATCCGCGCGTCACTGATCCGGTCTATCACTACCAACTCTGCTGGCGACCAGGTGAGCGACCGAGCCGGGCGCAGTGGGAAGATGCCGCGCGGAAGACGGTCCAGGACCTCGGGTTTGGCGAGCATCAATTTTTGGTGGTAGCCCATGATGACCGGGAGCATTTTCATGTGCACGTGCTCATCAACCGGATACACCCGGAGACCTACAAGGCGCACTATCCACCCTTCAGCAAACGGGAGCTCGACAAATCGCTCCGCGAGATCGAGCACGCGCAGAAGTGGAAGTCGTCGCCAGGTCTCTACCGATGGGACAGCCAGCTAGGGCGTGCAGTCAAGAATTCGAGGGAAGAGATGCAGGAGTACCGGGAGAAAGGCAACCCGGATGTAGGCCGTGCCGCGCAAAAGCTCGAGCACTTCCAGGATGCCCAAAGCCTGGAGGCCTATGCGAAGGGTACGCCGGCAGCGGCCTTGCGGGATCTGTTGCGTCAGGGGAACAAGGATTGGCAGGACGTTCATGCATGCTTGCGGAACTACGGCTTAGAGTTCGAGAAAGCGGAAAAAGGCGGCTATGTGGTTCGTGCGATCGACAGCGAGTTGCGGGTAAAGGCGTCGAGCGTATTCCGTGAGAACTTCTCCGGCAAGGAGAACCGTGCCCGGACGGAAAAGCAGCTGGGGAACTGGGAATCGGCCAAGCGATTCGTGCAAGTGCGGAAATCGGAGCAGAGCTACCAGCCGCAACCGAAGCGCGATCCTGAAAATCGCGCCGGCCGACGAGCGGAGAGAGCGGCCCAGCGGGAGCAATCCAAGAAGGAATATCGCAGTTACCGTTCGACGGCGGAGAAAGCATTGGCGGGATACCGGAACCAGGCAAGTGTGGAGCTGCGCAAGCTTGGGGCGGCGCATCGCGAGAAACGGGAAGAGGTGCGGAGGCTTCCACTCGGCTACATCGAGAAGCGGGCGATCCGGTCCGTGTTGGCGGCGGAGGCGGTGCGAGAACGGGCAGCGCTAAAGCAGAGGCTTTTGGAAGGCCGCGCCGGGTACCAGCCGAAGAACTACCGGGAGTGGGTGACCGAGCGAGCCGCGCAGGGCGATGCCGCTGCCATCAGCCAGCTTCGAGGGTTTCTCTACCAGGACCGGCGGCGCGTGTCGGAGATGGTTGGCCCCGCTGGCGCTGTGAGCATTCAGAGCGGGGGCGTCGGGGATTGGCGGGAGTGGAGCGATACGTTCGACGTGACGGAGGAACTCCGGAGGAGAAAGCTATTCACGGATTTGCAGACACTCCAAGGGTCCGTGGATCAGCGCACTGGGCACGTCGCGTACGTAATCGACGGCAAACAAGCGCTGCTCGATGTGGGACAGAAGATCCACTTGCTTGACCAGCGCGAGGCTACGCTGGTGGCAGGTCTGGAAATGGCGGTGCAGAAATTTGGAGCGAGGCTCGAAGTGTTTGGGACCGTTAAACAGAAGAAGCAGATCGCTCACGCGGCCGGTAAACATGGGATGCGAGTAGAGTTCACGGACCAGGTACTTCAGCAGGTCTATCAGCAGACACTTCAATTGCGGAGGGCCCGAGGGATGGAACGTGAGCGGGACGGAATGGAGAGATGAGTTCATTTGCGCCGGATGGTTCCTGGCGGGAACTGCCCGACCTCCCGATCTTTAGCCCAAGCCATGCAAGTATGGGGGCACGTCCGTCAGATGGCCGAGCTGTTTGGCGGTCAGCCCGCGAGACAAAGGGGATGGCGCTATCTTTTGACCCTGACGTATTTTACCGTGCTTAAAAGCAGGGGGATAAATTCGGTCAACCGGCATTGTCTTCCGGTTTCGTACCGCAGAATGCTCGTACAGAATAGGGGGACCGTTATCCCTCTAGATTTGTAAATATCCTTGCATTATGAAA
>JBKJLJ010000444.1:0-6217 GCA_046597015.1 Bryobacteraceae bacterium | reverse complement strand
GTCCTGACTTTGTTATCGAAGTGAAGTCCGAGAGTGACCGGTTGAAGCCGCTGCAAGCGAAGATGGCAGAATACCTGTCGCAAGGCGCTCCACTGGGCTGGCTGCTGGATCTCCGGGATCGGTCCGTGACCATCTACCGTCCCAACGGCGAGGTGGAAACCCGAACGGGCATCGATCAAGTGGAGGGAGAAGGCCCCGTCGCCGGCTTTGTCCAACCTGACCCATGTTTGGGATCCATTCGCCGATTAGCGTGCCTTTCTCCGCACGGTGACCACAGGAATGTCATCGTTCTGGCCTCAGGCCCCGGCGGCGGCTAGCTGCTGAGCCGAATCCCCTCTGATTGCGCCTGTCAGCCCACCGCCGAAGCGCTCTCCACTCTAGCCTTCTGCTTCCTCTGCGCCATCGATTCCGACGGTTCCGTGGGACATGCCGGCCGAAGCACTCGTATCATTTGCCTTGCGTGTCGTTCGGCTGTTGGAAGCGCTAAAATAGAATCAATGGATAAGATCGTCCGGAAATTCAGCAGTCATGAAGCAGCTGACGCCGCTGACGCGGAAGAAGACCTTCGACTGAGTCCGGCCCAGCGCATTCAAATCCTCCTCGACCTGCAAGCCTGGAAAAATCCCGATGCCGCTGCACAAAGATTTGCGCGAATTTATCGGATCACGCAACGCAGCCCCAATTGAGTATCTTGTCGAGTATCTGGTCGTTGGGGCCTTTGCCGTGGCGTGGCATGGATATCCCCGCTTCACGGCGGACATCGATTTTCTTCTTCGCCCGGGTCTGGACAATGCCGATGCGGTTCTTTTGGCACTACGGGATTTCGGCTTTGGCAGCCTAGATCTGACGCCTGAGGATTTCAGTAAGCCAGACCAGATCGTACAACTTGGCGCAAAGCCCAATCGCATCGATCTGATCACTTCGATCTCTGGGGTCGAGTTTGAAGAGGCCTGGGTGAATCGGGTTTCGGGTGAGCTGGACGGGATTGAAGTGAACTTTATCGGTCGAGAAGAACTGATTCGAAACAAAGAATCGACCGGCCGTCCCAAAGATCTCGGCGATGCCGCTGAACTGCGCAAACGCAATCCGAGATAGCTCCTTATTCTCACCGCCCTCCCGATCTGTCTAACCAGTTGGCCGCGCTCGCCCTCCAGCAAAATACCAGTCTCGGCGAACTCGCGCGCGACGCTTGCCGGTGCCAAGCATCCCCGCAAAGCTCCTGCCGTAGCCTTCTTGAATTGAGTGGCGGGCGGCGAAGTGGAGGCGGCCATCGATGTCGAAGTCTTGCACCGCTGCCGCGCCCTGCATCGCTCGATGAAGCAAACCCGGCAGAATCTCGACACCGGTGCGATCCTCCTCGCCCGCGCCGCGGTAGTCATCACTTCCGGCGCCGATTTCGTCCGCATCCCCGGAAGTCCACGCGCCAGTCCATAGGCGTCCCTTCTTCGAACTCTCAGCGCCGTAACGCCGTCGTTCCGGCCCCAATCTTTCGCCAAGCGCCGAGCTACGATGGAGGTGGAGCAAGCATGACCACAAGCACGCTGATGTCCGTCGAAGAATTCGCCCAGATGACCACCCCGGAGACTGCGGACTTTGAATTGGTGGAAGGAGAACTCATCGCTTTGTCTAGTGGAACGCCCCTGCACGCCAAAGTTCGTCACAACATTGAACGAATTCTGGGAAACTATTTCGCGCAGCGCCCGATTGGCGTGGCCCTCGGCGAAGTGGATTGCCTCACCGCCCCCAGAACCGTCCGCCGGCCCGATGTTTCTGTCTTTCTCCTCGACCGTCTCTCTGGCGTCGACCGCAAGAAGATTCCCATGCCCTTCGCCCCCGATATCGCCGTCGAAGTAATCTCCCCTTCGGAAAGCGCCGTCGACGTCCACGCCAAAACGCTCGAATACCTCGCTTCTGGCAGCCAGGAAGTTTGGCAGTTCGACTACGAAAACAGCGAAGTCTTCATTCAAACTCCCACCGGAATTCGCTTGCTGCGGACGGCCGATACGCTCGAAACCCCGGTGCTCCCTGGCTTCTCGGCTGCCATCTCTGATCTCCTAACCGGCTTCTAACCTCATCAGGCATACTTCCGCACACTAACCACCGTGATGTCGTTGTTGCTCAGAAAAACCGCCTCTCTAACTCATCCATGCTTCGTGGGTTAAGTGTCCGACAGGGCGGTCTTTCATGGCCCCCTGTCACTTGGTGCCGAGTCACCCTTTTTCATCCCCTCGGGTGCCGTTTTGGGGAACCCGGCATCTTCCTTCGAAAATCATCGTTTCTAACCCTATATACTGCTATCAATTAGCTTAATCGCCGTCAACCGTTACTCGTCGGTACCCGACCCAGGGGCGGGAAGACGGGGCGTCGAGCCCCGCCTTCCCGCACGTGAGAGCCCCCAGGCCGCGCGCCGCCGCCGACCGGCGCCGGAGTAGACCAGAAACTGACCCATTTTCATCTTTCGCTTTTGCCGCGCCACAAGCCTAACAGGGGGATTCCTTCCAACACGAATGGACCTAACCCGTCGTCGATTCGGGACTCAAAATTCCGAGAGGTGGGTCTTTCAGCCGCCCTGCCACATGGCACCGGGGAGCCCTCTTTCATCCCCTCGGGTGCCGATTTGGAGAACCCGGAATCAGATAGCAACTGCGCTTCCCGATATCAATGCACGAGAGCTCTCGGCTACCCCCACTGGACGCATTTAGAACTTTTGCCGCATAAATCCCCGACTGCTCGAACCGGGGTCAACCCCTGCGTTCACGTGCACATCAAGGCAGGAACGTTTGTTTCGTCCAAGGTGGGCGCCCAGGTTGGACACGTCGCCAAATCACCCAACGAACCCGGGACGGATCGGGTAAAGTAGTCCGATGGCGCTTTCCGTTGGCGATAGGCTGGGCCCCTATGCCGTCCTGGCTCAAATAGGGGCCGGCGGTATGGGCGAAGTCTACGAGGCCCGCGACACGCGGCTCGACCGCACCGTAGCCATAAAGGTCCTCCCCGAACACATCGCCGCACGCGAAGACCTCCGCGCTCGCTTCGAGCGGGAAGCGCGAGCGGTTGCTTCGCTGAACCACCCCAACATCTGTACTCTGTACGACATCGGGAATCAGGATGGCGTGGGCGGGTTCATGGTGATGGAACTCATCGAGGGTGAATCCCTCGCCCAGCGCATTGAAAAAGGCGGTCTCCCCCTCGACCAGGCGCTGAAAGCCGCCACCCAAATTGCTGACGCTCTCGACCGCGCCCACCGCGCCGGCGTCACGCACCGCGACATCAAACCGCAGAACATCATGCTCACGCGCGACGGGGTGAAGGTGCTGGATTTCGGGCTGGCAAAGTCCGTGGCGTCGAAGCCCGGCCCTACCGAAGCAACCCTCACCAAAGTCCTCACCACGGAAGGCACCGTGATGGGCACACCGCAATACATGGCGCCGGAGCAGTTCGAAGGCAAAGAGGCCGACGCGCGGAGCGACATCTGGGCCTTCGGGGCGGTGCTGTATGAGATGGTGACCGGGCAGAAAGCATTTCAGGGCAAGAGCTATTCGAGCCTCGTGGGGGCGATTCTCTCCGCGGATCCGGTACCGATGGCGGTGAAGCCCTTCACGCCCGCGTCGTTGGAGCGGCTGGTGCGGCGGTGTTTGCAGAAGGACCCCGAAGACCGCTGGCAGACGATGCGCGACATCGTGATCGAACTCCGCACGCCACCCCAGGAACCGGCGGCCGCCGTCGCGCCCCGCAAAGCGCACCTGCCGTGGGTCATCGTGGCGGGGGTGATGACCCTGCTCGCGGCCGGCGTCTCCGCCCTGTATCTCTCGCACAAGCCACCGGTGGGGCAGCTCATGAAGTTCCAGATCCAGCCTACCGGCCAGGATACAACGCAGTTTTTGGAACTCTCGCCGGACGGACGCATGCTGGCCTTTGTTGCCAACACCGGCTCCGTTGACCAACTGTGGCTCCGCTCCATGGACTCGCTCGAAGCGCGGATGCTGCCCGGAACCGATGGTGCGATCTACCCCTTCTGGTCGCCCGACAGTGCCTGGCTGGGCTACTTCGCCCGCGGTCAGCTCAACAAGATTGCAGTCGCGGGCGGTCCACCGCAGAAACTCTGCGACACCGGAGAAGGGCGCGGGGGAACCTGGAATCAGGACGGCGTCATTCTGTTCTCGCCGGGCCCGAACACACCGCTTCTGCGTGTACCTGCGACCGGCGGTGATCCTGCGCCGGCCGGCAAAATCACTAACGATGGCAGGGACGGACACCACTATCCGGCATTTCTCCCGGACGGCGACCATTTTCTCGTTGGGAGCTTTGTCGGATCCTTAAAAGGAGGCGCACAGATCCGCATCACGGCGGAACGGGGTAAGACCCTGTATGCTCCGCCGTCCGTACCGGGCGAAACCGGCTACCTGCTATTCCGGCGCGACGAAACCCTCATGGCGCAGAGTTTCGATCCCGCCTCTCTCAAACTCTCCGGCGAGGCCGTTCCCGTGGCGACACAGGTGCCGCGCGGTAGGAACGCCGGCACCGGTGTGTTCTCGGTCTCAGCGACAGGCGCCCTTGTTTACGCCTCCGCGGCCAACGCGGATAGGCAACTCGCCTGGATCGACCGTGCGGGCAAACGGCTTGGCGTTGTTGGCAAGCCGGACAGATATCAGGCTCCGGCCCTTTCGCCCGATGAGAAGAGCGTCGCGATCAATATTCTGAAATCGAACGGGAGTTCAGACATCTGGGTCGCGGACCTCTCTCGGGAAGTCCTGTCCCGCTTGACGTTCCGACAGGGCGAGAGTCTCTACCCGATCTGGTCCCCGGATGGCAAGAGCATCGTGTTTGGAGTTCGGCGCGGATCACCGGTCACCGACTTCTATCGGAAACCGCTCGGGGGAGAGAGGGCGGAAGAACTCCTGTTCAATGGTGGAATCAATGGTGCCGCGAGGGATATTTCCCAGGACGGCAAATGGTTCCTGTACACAAATCAGTCGCCAACGACGGGGCGTGATCTTTGGCTCGCGCCTCTCCAAGGGGATCGGAAGCCCGTGCCTTACTTGCAAACGCGCTTCAATGAATATTTCGCCCGTTTTTCCCCGGACGCGAAATGGATCGCCTACGATTCGGAAGAGTCGGGACGGTCCGAGATTTATGTCCAGACAGTTCCTGCGGGCGGGGCCAAATTTCAAATCTCTACGGATGGCGGCGCTGCGCCCGTATGGCGGCAAGACGGCAAGGAACTGTACTATCTCTCGCCGGACCGGAAACTGATGGCAGTGCCAATCCGGAATGGCTCGACAATCGAAGCCGGCGCGCCGCAAACCCTCTTCACCCTGCGTGTTTCTCAGAGTGTGATGCCCGTGCGAGACGGTCAGCGATTTTTGGTGGTGGAAGCCCCGGATGGGGATGAGGCCGCCGCCGTACCGCCAGTGACCATAGTATTGAACTGGCAGACCGAACTAAAAAAGTAAGCTTTGCGCCGCCCGGCCTCCCCCCAACCAGCCCTCTGTTAACATTGTCACTACCTCAAACCATGCCCGGCGACTCCATAGCCCACTACAAAATCACCGGCAAACTCGGCGAAGGCGGCATGGGCGCCGTCTACCGCGCCATCGACACAAAACTCAATCGCGAAGTCGCCATCAAAGTCCTCCCTGATACCTTCGCCGCCGACCCCGACCGCCTCGCCCGCTTCACCCGGGAAGCCCAGGTCCTCGCCTCCCTCAGCCACCCCAACATCGCCACCATCTTCGGCGTCGAAAACAACGCCCTCGTCATGGAACTCATCGAGGGCAACGACCTCGCTGGCCCTCTCCCCCTCACCCAAGCCCTCCACATCGCCAGACAAATCGCCGAAGGCCTCGAAGCCGCCCACGACAAGGGAGTCGTCCACCGCGATCTCAAACCCGCCAACATCAAAGTCACCCCCGATGGCGTCGTCAAAATCCTGGACTTCGGCCTCGCCAAAGCCAACGGCTCCGCGGCCACAACATCCTCCGCCGACTCCCCCACATTGACGATAGGCGCCACGGAGGCCGGCCTCATCATGGGCACCGCCGGCTACATGTCCCCCGAACAAGCCGCCGGCAAAGCCGTCGACAAACGCGCCGACATCTGGGCCTTCGGCGTTGTCCTCCACGAACTCCTCACCGGCAAGAAACTCTTCGAGGGCGAAACCGTCTCCCACACCCTCGCATCCGTACTCAAAGACCCCATCGACTTCGCCATCCCCCAG
>JBKJLJ010000717.1:0-6233 GCA_046597015.1 Bryobacteraceae bacterium | reverse complement strand
GGGATCCGGATGTTCCGTCGCAAGCCAGTCGAGCATTGTGACCGCATCGTCCGGTAGCGGATCTTCGATGCTACCGAGCACTTGCGCGATGGCCTCTCCGCACGCTTCTCGATAGTCCGCATAAGCCTTGCGGCACACCTCCAGCTTGAGGGCGCTGGGGATTGTCGCCTTTCTGAGCCCGTAGAGTACATGTTCGAGATACGCGTAGTTTGTATCGTTGGGGAATTGCAACGCGAGCCGCGCAAATCGTTCCGGTTCCTGCTCAACATAGGTCCGAAGCTGACCAGCCAGTTCGTGTGCCCCGCCATAAATCGTGTCGCCGACCTGCCTCAACTCTCTGCTCTCGTTACCGTACTTTGCCATAGCACTGAGCCATTGCTCATCAGTCATCTTACCCGCGGCCTTCGAGCTTATCGGAGAGCCGACCCATCCGCCAGTAACGCCCCGTGGCGCTTCATCCGGCTTCTGAAACTTCCGCTCGAGCTCCCGGTATCGCGCACGGGCACTTGGGGTCAGCGCGTCGCTGGGAATTGCGGAGAGCAGTGTGAAGCAGGCATGACCAGCCGTTTTGTATCCCGCTGGTGTGCGCTCAAAAGATGGAGAGTAATTGAGAACGGCAGACTGAAGAGAAGCGCGACTGAAGGCCGAGCAATGCGGAGCAATCCCGCGGATCGCCGCCATTGCTGTCCAGTACGGGCTGTCCCAGAACCCACACTTGAATCGCCATGGCTCTTCGTGAAGCAGAGTCGCAGCCTCGTCTGCGAAACGAGCGCCATTCGCAGCGTACAGCGTAAGCAATAGGAAGTTTGCCAGGTAAGTTTCCCGAGAGAGTAGCTGGGAGATGACGCCTGACAGGTCCACGGCTGGATCCTTAGCGAGAGAGCTCAACGAAGTTTCCAGGCCTTCGAGGGTCGCAACGAGTGGGCTCTCGTGGTGGGCATGTTTAAACATGTACGGCCAAAACTGATCTAGTTTCGGAGGCGCTTGCTCCGGATCTGTGGCTTTATCGGATATCTCTAAAACCACGGGCAAAACGTGCTCGATAAACTGGGTAGGTGCATTCTTAGCACCCTCACCGATCGGCCCCACCGCAAACTGATCGTGATCGAACTCCGCCGCATGGCCTAGATCGTTGCCTTCAAGTTTCGCGATCGTCATGCGCCGTCGAAGCCAGTGGGCCAGAACTTCCGGAATCCACTCTGGTCGCTGCTTGCTGAGGGTAAAGAACAAGCTCCAGAACGTACTGTTACTTGCGATGGGTCCGCGACCGTCATCGAGTGTGCCATCGACAATCAAAAGGAGCACAAAATCAAAGAAGTCGCGACTGCTAACCTGCTCCGACCACTCCACAATGTATTTAAGTCGGGCCGACCATCTGCCGCCGATGCCGACGTAAGGTTTAAGAAGGTTGACGACAAAGTCGGGCGAATGCCGCTGGTGCAAACGTAGATACTGCATCGCCGTGTCGGCTATCCCATCTCCGGACGCCAACCATTTCGCAACGAAGTCGCGATCCATCGCATAGCGGAACCAGCTACGTGAACGGAAAAAGTGCTGCCAGGACATGGTTGCTAGCTTGTTCGTGGACGTCCGGCCTGCAGCGACCGCTTCAAAGAATGGCTGGAGGAGTTGCTCCAAAATGGCCCATTCCTCGTCGGTCGGGTCCGGAACATCAGCGAGCAACGCGACCGTCAGGCTCTTGAGATGCGACCTGATCTTCGAGTCTGTTACGAGGCCGTACAACTCCTGCAGGTAACGTTGGCGATCCTGATCTCGAAGATAGATGAGGACTTGGCGAACTTGTGCGCGCCGGAAAAGATGTTGTTCAGAAACAGTAAGAAACGAGACCAGCGATTGATCAGCACTAGCGAAAGATCGCGCGAAGCAGTAATCGAAGAAACTCTCATGACCGAAGGCGTAGCGGCGGCAATCAATCGAAACAACTCCTTCGGAGACCATTTGGTCCATATAGTCGACCGGAACGTGATCTAGCTTTTCTCGCCGGACAGAGAGTTGTTGAGTCGCCGCCATTTCCACCACCAGCACGCGAATGACCTCTGCCCAGAAGTCACCTGCCGGCCTAGCGCGTTGAGCGACATTTCGCTGCTTAGCATTCCAATAAGAATCAAACAGTTCGTTGGCGGAATTGAATTCAGGTGACCGAGCCGGATGCGAACCGGAGTCGAGAAACAGCGAAAGATTTTGCGGCAGCTGGAGTAATTCAAGCTGTCTGGGCTGAAATCGGATTGTGTCGAAACCCTCAGCGAGAAGAGTATCCGTCACTTCACCAATCGTGAACGCTACAACAGGCACCTCGGTGTGGTTCTCCGCCAATATCGTGCGAAAACGATGATCATTCTTCCAATCGAACTCACGGCAAGCCACTACCACGTGAAGGGGAAGACGGACCCGCAAGCCGCGCGCCTCGATCAACAAACCTTCAACCGCATCTAGAAAACCCGTGGCTCGACCGGATGTCGTGCTCACCGCATCAAGTTGATCAATGACGAGCACGGCTTCTCGCCCGTCCGCTGCCGCTGCCAGGATCAACGCGGGCGATTCGTCAAAATCAAGCTTCTTTCCCAAATCGAAGGCCGTCGAAACGGGGTCGATTCGATCGAGCCGAAACGCAAGCACTGGTATGCCGCGCATTCGCAACTGCTCAACGTAATCCACCATGCAGCCCGTCTTTCCGGTGCCAGCCCTGCCCGTAACTACCGAATCACCTGCATCGGTACCGAGTTTCGAGATAAGTGCGTCTGTGGCTGCTCTGCGAAGTAACTTCTTACCGATTAACCGCGGACGCGTGCCGTCGAGGTAGCGGGTCGTGGCTTCTGTGACGACTGCGGCTGCGTGTGCACCATTAACGAGGCGTCGTAAATTGAAACCGCGCTCCTTGAGTCGGCCGATGAGTTCGTCGCGGATGATTGTTTTGTGCACCGAGTCAAGGACGATTGTCTGCAACACGGAGCAGACTTGCTTTGGATCGTCGAGAAACAGCGACTGTGCTACGTCATTCGCGCGTTCCGAGAGACTCCGTTCGTCTTGACTGCGGACGTCAACTCGGCGTAGGATTTCCCAAGCGGTTTCGGTTTCGCACGACTGCCAAGCAAGCCGCAGCTTTTCAAAGTTGCGCTTAACTTCCTTTGCTGCAAGAAAGGACTCCTCGAACTCCTGGGTCGTTTGGGCGTCACGGGCGCGCTGCACCAACTCGGCTAGCTCGCCGGCATGGCTCTCTGAAACAAACACGAATTCGTCATTGTTACCGTTCAACTGATCGAAGATCGCCTGCAATAGCTTGATATCGGGTGCGGCAAGAGCCGCCAAGCTCCACTTACCGGAAGGATGACTCCGTTTCGACTGGTGCAACTCTCGATGGCCGGCAACTTGTACGACAAACTCAGCCTTGTCGCTGCCCGGATCTTCAATTCGAATCGAGTCGATTTTGCCGTGCAGCATTCTCTCCAGTTGCGCGACTGTCCACCACAATTCGTAAAGGTTTCCGAGTTTGTCTGACGATCCGCCTGGAAGGGGCATAGGTTGGAGTCTACCGCGGTACAACCTTACGCTGCCCGTTCCTAGAATCCAGCATCCTCTGCATAGACGAAGCCACGATCCAGCTCAAGATCACTCTTCGCGCTTGAACAGCTTCTTCGGAGGCAGCGGGATTTCGACTTCTACATAGCTACCGGGTCCTGAGGCATTGATCGCGGCGGCAATCGTCTCAAGGTGAAGCTGGACGTGCGGCCATTGCTGGTGTGCCAAAACTACAATGGCGATTTTTCGATTCCTGAGGTCTTGTTGGTAGCGGATGTTCTGATCCGTACTCAACAGGAGATCGAAACTGGCCTCTTCAGCAAGCAAGATAAGCTCGCCGTTGCTGATGGACTGCCAACCCATCTGGGCGGCCCGTATCACCTCGTGGCCGGGAAGGCTTCGGGCGATAGATCGCGGCGTGCCGTGATCGAACAGGATTTTCAAGGTACCAAAACGGGGGCTTTTTCAAGGCTTTGACTGGCGAAATGCAGAACCGCTTGAATTTCGTCGAGGGTCACATCAAACTCTTCCGTGATCTCCCGCGGAGACATTCCGGCTTCCAGATTGACAAAAACCGTTTGAACAGGCATTCGGGTACCCTTGAACACCCATGCGCCGCTGACGCGACCGGGTACGCTTTCAACGGCGGGACATTGAGACCAGTCAAGCTGTGCCATGCGCAACCTCCTTCCTCTCTTTCCAGATTAGAGGATATTGGGCTTTCTGTCACGAAGTCTGAGAACTGGGCCGCTTCCCGGCCCAGGCGAATGGAGTTCGCAGGCGGGTCGACCGGGGTCCGCTGGTGGGACGGCGGTGCTGGCTGCGGGTTAGAACGCGCGGAGATACTGGTCTGGCGTGCGGGGTTTGGCGCGGAGAGTCTTCGCGGCGTGGAGAGCCCAGAGGGGGTGACGGAGGAGTTCGCGCGCTAAGAGGACCACGTCGGCTTGGCCTGTGCGGATGATGGTGTCGGCCTGCTCGGGAGAGGTGATCATGCCGACGGCTCCCGTCGGGAGACCGGTCTGGCGACGGACCTGCGCAGCAAACTCGACTTGGTAGCCGGGGCCCAGCGGGATCTTTTGCAGCGGGCTGTTCCCTCCCGAGGAGCAATCGAGAACGTCAATCCCGTGGGCGGGCAGTTCGCGGGCCAAGGCGACCGTGTCGTCGATCGTCCAGCCGCCTTCGACCCAGTCGCTGGCGGAGACGCGGAGAAACAGGGGACCGGACCACTCCGAGCGCACAGCGGCGATGACCTCGAAGAGGGCGACGCGGCCGTCGGCGTAACGGTCCGTCCGCTGGTTCGAGAGGGGCGAGAGGAACGAATTTAAGAGATAGCCGTGGGCGGCGTGGATTTCGATCAGCTCAAAACCGGCCGCTACGGCGCGGCGGGTGGCGGCGACGTAGGAACCGAGCAGCGCGGCGATCTCGTCGGCCGTTAACTCGTGGGGCGTGGGGTACGTCGCGTCAAAGGGCAGGGCCGAGGGGGCTACCGTCTGCCAAGCCCCTTCCGCCAAGGGAACGCTGCCGCGCCAAGGCACGTCCGTGCTGGCCTTGCGGCCGGCGTGGGCTAGTTGGATGCCGGGGACGGCTCCCTGGGACCGGATGTATGCCGCGATGCGGGCCCAGGGGGCTATGTGCTCGTCCTTCCAGATGCCGGTGCAGCCGGGGGTGATTCTTCCTTCGGGGCGGATGGCGGTGGCCTCCGCGATCACGGCACCAGTGCCTACGGCGCGGGTGCCTAGGTGGACTAGGTGCCAGTCGGAGGGGAAGCCGTCAACGGCAGAATACTGGCACATCGGGGAGACGAAGACGCGATTGTCAAAGGTCACGCCGCGGAGGGTTAGAGGGGAAAAAAGAGCTGCACTCACCTATTTGTAGATGCTATTGAGGGCAGCTACGATCCAGGGCTCGCGCTCCGCTTCTACCTTGTCGCCTTCTTCGACGCCTAGACCTAAATTCATGATCTCCTGGCGGAGACGGTATTCGATCCAGTCGGCGCTGGCGAACCAATCCGAGAGACTCGGCTGGATGTTGTTTTGACTGAGCCAGGAACGGAAACGGTCAATGACCGGTTTGGGGAGGAGCCAGCCGGTGGCCAGGGCGGGGCGCTCGGCGCGGAGATAGTCGGTCGCGAAGGTGGCAAAAGCGCCGGTCGAATCGAGGACCATCTCCAGGCGGCGGTACTGAGGGATGGTGACGGCTTGGTCGGGCTCGATGCCGCCGCCGCCGCGGACGGTGCGGCCGGAATCGGTCTTGTACTCCAGACGGGGTGTGGCGGTCGTGTGTTCGAGCTGCATGTCCCGGAGGGGCTTTTGGATGCTGCGGCCGCTGGGGGTGTAGTAGAACGCCATCGTCAGTGCTACGCCGGTGGACTGGGCGGTGGGGAGGACGTTTTGCACGAGGCCTTTGCCGAAGGTGGGTTCGCCGAGGATGATGGCGCGGTCGTGATCCTGCAAAGCGCCGGAGACGATTTCGGCGGCGCTGGCGGTTTTGGCGTTGACGAGGACGGCGATGCGAAACCCGTAGGGCTTGGCCGTGGCGGGGACCTTCTCGACTCCGTTCATGCGGCGCCCTTTGGCGGTGAGGACTAGTTGGCCGGGGTTGAGGAAGAGCGAGGCCGTATCGACGGCGCTGCCGACGACGCCGCCGGGGTTGTTGCGGAGGTCGAGGACGAGACCTTGGAGGGCGTGGCCGCCGAT
>JBKJLJ010000713.1:0-2615 GCA_046597015.1 Bryobacteraceae bacterium | reverse complement strand
GTCCGCCTCGCCCGCTGGCTGCCCACCAACCAAGCCGTCAACAACAGAGCACCCTGCACCCCCAGCGAAGCCAGCAGCGCAAACCAACGCGATAGGTAAAGAGCCATGCCCTCGAAGGTCGTGTACCAGCTCACAACCGAGAGCAAAACACTGACGACGAACAGTCCGCGGATCATCTGCTCGAAACAACGCAAACGATCCGCGAAAAGTTCAAGCCATTTTTAGCGCCACTGCCAGTTGTCCGGTTGCGTCTGCCGGCGCGGAACTACCCGTGCCGTCTTGCAAATGCCCTCCATCTTCGTCATCACCGCCGGATTCTGCGCCGCCACGTTCGTCTTTTCGAACGGATCTTTGCTCAAGTCGTACAGCTCCAGCGTCCCATTCGCCTGCGGCCGCACCGCCTTCCATTTCCCCATCCGCACGGCTTGCATCGGAACCTCGTCCAACGGGTCGCCCTTCATCGCCGAGAACTTCGGCAGTTCCCAGTACAGATACTCCGGTTGCACCTGCTTGCCGTTACCCAACAAAGTCGGCACTACCGAGAGGCCGTCAATATTCGTCGGTGCCTTCGCCCCGGCCAACTCCGCCAATGTCGGCAGCACGTCCTGGAACATCCACGGTTGCGCACTCACCACCCCGGCCTTAACTTTCCCCGGCCACCGGACAATCATCGGCGTCCGAATCCCGCCCTCGTAAAAATTCTGCTTATGCCCCCGCAACCCGCCCGTCGAGTTGAAGAATCCCCCATCCTTCCACAACGCCGTCGCCGAACCGTTGTCGCTGCAGAAAAACACGATCGTGTTCTCCACCTGCTTTTCGCTCTCTAGCGTCGCCATCAATTGGCCGACGTAGCCGTCCAAGCGGGAAACCATCCCCGCGTAAGCCGTCCGCGGCTTCGCCTGATTGGCGTAATGACGCTTCGCATCAACAAAAGGCTCACCCTCCGGAATCTTCCCGTCATAAGGCACCATCGAGTCCCCCGGCACGAGCAATTCCAGGTGCGGCAGCGTGAACGGAACATAACAGAAAAACGGCGCTTTCTTCTTCGCATACTGCCGAATAAACCCGTTCGCCAACCCCGCAATCGCATCGTTGGCGTACTGCGCCCCCGCCCCTCCCGGGGCCGGTTGCAACTCCTCGTCGTCGATCAGATAGCCCGGATATTGGAAATGCGCATGAACCTGGTGCAGGTAGCCAAAGAATGCGTCAAACCCTTGTTTCGTCGGCACCCCCGTCGTCCCGACGTCCCCCAGGCCCCACTTGCCAAAACAGCCGCTTTTATAACCAGCGGTCCGCAACACCTCGGCAATCGTGATGTCCTCAGGAACCAACGGCACCCCCCCGGTGTTCGAACGCACCGAAGTATGGCCCGTATGCTTACCGGTCATCAACACGCTCCGCGAAGGCGCGCACACAGTACAGCCCGCATAGGCTTCCGTAAACCGCATCCCCTCAGTCGCCAGCTTATCGATATGCGGCGTCTTAATGTGCTTTTGCCCGAAACAACCCAAGTCGCCGTAACCCAAATCATCGGCCATTATGAACAGGATGTTCGGGGGAGCGACCGCTTGTCCGCGTCCAGACGCGGCCAAGGCCAAGGAAAGAAACGTACGCCGATTCATTCCCTCTATTCTAGTAGCGTCCGACCATCGGGTCGATCTGTAAACTCCATCGGTCAATCCCACCGGCCATCGAAACGCAGTTGTTCACCCCTTGCGCCCGCAGCCAGTTCACCACGTTCAAGCTCCGCACCCCGTGATGGCAATACACCACCAACAACTCGTCATCCGCCTTCCCCTCCAACTCCTGCAGCCGCCCCGGCACCGAGTTCATCGGAACCAAATTTGCGCCGTCGATCCGGCACAAATCCCACTCCCCCTGCTCCCGGCAATCGATCAAACACATCTTCTCGCCAGCTTCCCGCTTGGCCACCACCTGTTGCGGAGTAAGTTCCAGTTCAGTCATAAAACTCTAATGATCGCGATTGGTAACCAGTTCCGTCACACTCAGCAGCGCTCGCTGAAACGCCGTGTCCGGAAACTGCTGAATCAACACCCGGGATCGTTCCGTAAACATCGCCGCCCGCTCCATCGCCCGCTCCACGCCCCGATACTTTGCCACCATCGCTAGAATCTCCGCAAACGGAACGTGCTCATAGCTCCGCTCCCGCAGCACGATCTCCACCCGCGCCCGTTCCCCCGCACTGGCTTCTTCCAAAGCATAAATTAGCGGCAGCGTCACCTTGCCTTCTTTCAAATCGTTGCCGACCGGCTTTCCCAAAATCTTTTCGCGCGAAGTAAAATCCAGCACATCATCGACGAGTTGAAACGCTATCCCCAAGTTCCAGGCGAACTCGCCCAACTTCGCCTCGTCCGCTTCGCCCGCTGCCCCCGCCATCGCCCCTAGCCGCGCGCAGACATTAAACAAGCTCGCCGTCTTCCGGTCGATCAACTCCATGTAGTCCGCTTCAGAGATATCAATCCGCCCCAACCGCTCGAGCTGCAACAACTCCCCTTCCACCATCAGCTGCGTCAATCCGATCAGCAAATCCAACACCCGAAAATTCCGGCTCCGCAGCGCGATCTGAAACGCCTGCATGTACAGCCAATCGCCCG
>JBKJLJ010000379.1:0-4646 GCA_046597015.1 Bryobacteraceae bacterium | reverse complement strand
TCGACGATGGCTTGTCCCGCGCCGTGCGCGAAGTGTTCGTCCGCATGCATGAGGACGGCCTCATCTACCGCGGCGAATATATGGTCACCTGGTGCCCGCGCTGCAACACGGCCATCTCTGATTTGGAAGTGAACCACGAAGACACGGCGGGCAGCCTGTGGGAGATCGACTACCCGGTGACCGGCCAGCCTGGACGCGTGCTCACCGTCGCCACCACCCGCCCGGAGACCATGCTCGGCGATACGGCCGTCGCCATCAACGCCGCCGACGAACGCTACCTGGACCTGCACGGCAAGACCGTCCAATTGCCGTTGATGAACCGCGAAATCCCCATCGTTTGCGACGATATGGCCGACCCCGAGTTCGGCACCGGCGTTGTGAAAATCACCCCGGCGCATGACCCGAACGACTTCGAAGCAGGCAAGCGCCATAGTCTCCCAATTATTCAGGTCATCAGCCCGAAGGCCGTGATGACCGACGCCGCCGGGCCCTACGCTGGCCTGGATCGCGGCGAGGCCCGGAAACGCGTTCTGGCTGATCTGGAGGCCGCCGGCCTGCTCCGCGCCGTCAAGCCGCATCAACTGCCGATTTCGAAATGCCAGCGTTGCTCTACTGTCGTCGAGCCGCTGATTTCGAAGCAGTGGTTCGTCCGAATGAAGGAACTCGCCGCCCCGGCCATCAAGGCCGTCGAAACCGGGGAAACCGTATTTATTCCTGAAAACTGGAGCAAAACCTATTTCGAGTGGATGTACAACATCCGCGACTGGTGCATCTCCCGCCAACTTTGGTGGGGCCATCGCATCCCCGCGTGGCACTGCGCGGACTGCGTTGGCATTACTGTCGCCCGCCAAACGCCCACCGCTTGCCAGCACTGCGGAAGCGCGAATGTCGAACAGGATACTGACGTCCTAGACACTTGGTTTAGCTCCGGCCTCTGGCCCTTTTCGACGCTCGGCTGGCCCGACGAAACCGAAGATCTGAAGAAGTATTACCCCACTTCGGTCCTCATCACCGGGTTCGACATTATCTTCTTCTGGGTCGCCCGGATGATGGTGATGGGCATCTATTGCACGAAGCAGGTGCCCTTCCGGCAGGTCTATATCCACGGCCTCGTCCGCGACGCCGAACGCCAGAAAATGTCGAAGACCAAGGGCAACGTCATCGACCCGCTCAGCGTGACGGAGAAGTACGGCACCGACGCCGTACGGATGTCGCTGCTGCTCGCCGCTTCGCCCGGCACCGACATCATCGCCAGCGAAGACCGTATGGAATCCGCCCGCGCTTTCGCCAACAAAATCTGGAATGCGGCTCGATTCCTGTTCCTGAATCTCGAACGCGCCGAGGCCGAGCCGTGGTCGCCGAGCGAGCAAACCAGCTATCAACCCGAAGCCGTAGACGGCGCGGTGCCGCTCGAAGACCGCTGGATTTTCAGCCGCCTAAATAACGCCGCCGCCGAGATCAACAAGGCCATCGACACCTACCGTTTCCACGAAGCCGCCCAGTTGCAGTGGCACTTCTTCTGGCATGACTTTTGCGATTGGTACATCGAACTGAAGAAGCTCCGTTTCGTCGATGGCAGCGGGTTGAACGCCCATTGGCGCAACATTCTGACGGTGTTCGATGCCTCGCTCCGGCTGCTGCATCCTTCGATGCCCTTCCTCACCGAAGAGTTGTGGCAACGCCTGGGTACGCATGCCAAAGCGTCGATTTCCCTGGCCGCATTCCCGCAGTTCGACGCCGGTTCGGCCGACCCGGCCGCCGAACGCGAAATGGCCATTCTGCAGGAGTTGATCACGGCGGCTCGGACGCTGCGCGCCGAAAACAAGCTCGATCCCAAGGCCCCTTTCGACGCTGTTATCTATGCCGATGGAGTGGTCGCCGCGTTGGCCAACGCCCAAAAAGAGGCCATCAGTAAACTCGCCAATCTTAGCCTGACGCTCGCCCCGGCCAGCGCCGAACGGGCTAAGGGCAGCAAACGGTCTACGCCGGAGTTCGACCTGGTGCTGGCCATCTCCGCCGCGCAACTCGACGCCCAACGCGACCGGCTCGGGAAAGAGATCGAGCAGTTGACCAAAATCATCACAAGCTCAGAAGCGCAGCTTTCTAACGAAGCCTTCCTCGCCAAGGCTCCCGAAAAAGTGCTGACCAGCATGCGCGAAAAGCTAGCCGACTACAAGGCACAGTTGGCCAAAAGCCAAGAGGCATTGCATGAATTTTGATTTTCAGCATCCTGAAATTTTGGATGTCGTTCACCGCGCCCTCACCGAAGACATCGGTACCGGCGATATCACTACCAACTCCACCGTCGCAGTCGACCGGATCGCGATCGGTAAGTTCTACGCCCGCCAGTCGATGATCGTCGCCGGGATGGAACTGCTGCCGCTGATTTACGCGGAAATGGGGGGAGTCGACCAGTTAGCCCTGCACGTCGAAAGCGGCGACCGCGCCGCCGACGGGGAGGTGCTAGCCACCGTCCGCGGCAAGGCCCGCACCCTGCTCACGGCCGAACGTGTCGGTCTGAACTTCATCCAACGCCTGTCGGGCATCGCTACACTGACCCGGAAGCACGTCGACGCCGTCGCGGGAACTGGCTGCCGCATTCTGGATACCCGGAAGACGACCCCGGGCCTTCGCCGGCTAGAAAAAATGGCGACGGCGGCCGGTGGAGCGACCAACCATCGCATCGGCCTGTTCGATGCCGTGTTGATTAAGAACAATCACATCACCGCGGCGGGCGGGGTGGGCGAGGCGATCACCGCCGTGAAGGCCGCCGGGGTCCCGGCCGGGCTCCGCATTGAAATCGAAGTCCGTACCCGGGCCGAACTCGAAGAGGCCCTCGCCTTCGGAGCGCAGCATATGCTGCTCGACAACCTCAGCCCCGCTGAAGCCGGCGAATGGATCCGCTTCATCAACAAGCGTGCCACGGTGGAGCTCTCGGGTGGCATGCGGCTCGACAAACTACGGGACTATGCCGTGACCGGCCCAGACTTCATCTCCGTAGGCGCAATCACCCATTCCGCCGTCGCCGTCGATCTGAATTTCCGTCTCCACTTGGAAGATTAATGGCCTTCGACCCAGACCTCGTCCGCGCGGCCTTTCCTGGCCGCAGGGTGGACTACTATGCAACGATCAGCTCTACCATGGCTGCTGCGGCCAAGGTGGAAGACCACGGCGCAGTGATCATCGCCGATGCCCAATCAAGCGGGATCGGGCGTTATAACCGGGCCTGGCATTCGGCTCCCGACGCCGGCCTCTACTGCACGGTCGTCCTTCGCACGGACCCGCTTCCGGTCTTGACGATGGCGATCGGCCTGGCCGTACAGGAAGCGATCGCTCGCGTTACCGGCTTGTCCTGCGACATCCGATGGCCGAACGATCTGCTCGTGAATTCGAAAAAATGCTGCGGGATTCTGACGCAGTTGCATGAAGACCGCGTGCTGGCCGGGATCGGGATCAACGTGAACCAGGATGGCTTCCCCGACGAGTTGAACGGCATCGCCACCAGCCTTCACCTGGAATCCGGCCGCACTTGGAGCCGGGAGCAGTTGCTCATCGAGGTGCTCCGCGGCATTGATACCTTTACGGACCTTTCGCAGGAGGCCGTTCTGGCCGCGTTTACCCATCAATCCAGTTACGCCCGCGGCCGCCGCGTCACCGTTGAACTCAACGGAACGGAGGTCCGCGGAACCACCGCCGGGCTTGACCCCAACGGCTACCTGCTCGTCGACGACGAGCAGGGCCGTCGGCATACAATAATTGCCGGAGGCGTCCGCCCATGCTCTTAGCGCTCGATGTCGGCAACACGAACATTACGATCGGCGCCTTCCGGGGGGAGACCCTTACCGGCCGCTGGCGGCTGCGGACGATTCGCGAACAGACCGCGGACGAATGGGGCATTCTGATGCGCAACGTTTTCGCGTTGTCCAACCTTAACCTCGCCGATGTCGACGGGATCATCATATCTTCCGTCGTACCGGTGATCAACGGAACCCTGGCCGAAATGGTCGGCAAATACTTTGACCGGAGCGCGGTTTTTGTCTCCACCGAAATGAACCTCGGCCTGACGATCCGGTACGACAACCCGAAGGAAGTGGGCGCCGACCGGGTCGTCAACGGAGTCGCCGCTTACTACCTTTACGGTGGCCCGGCCATCGTCGTCGACCTCGGCACGGCCATTACCTTTGACGTCATCTCCGCCGAAGCCGAGTATCTCGGCGGCCTCATCTACCCCGGCATCGGCATCTCGCTCTCCGGCCTTTTTGCAAAAACCGCCCTACTACCCCAAGTCAACTTTGAACAGCCCTCGAAGCTGATCGGCACCAACACCGTCGGCTCGATTCAAAGCGGGCTGTATTACGGCACGATGGGCATGGTCGACGGCTTACTGGAACGACTGAGCGCCGAACTCGGTGCCCCGCCGCAGATCATCGCCACCGGTGGCCAGGCATCCATGATCCGAGCCGGCTCGCGGTTGGTGGAACATCTCGATGAGGACTTAACGCTCAAGGGGTTGCGCTTGCTATGGGAGAGGAACTGAACTACTTCAATTACTTCACCGAAGTAGAGGAGCACTTCCAAAAGGCCCGCGGCACGAGCCTGTTCCTGATGTCGCCCATCGATTGGGCTCTGGTCGAAACCTGGAAGAC